>NZ_CAWPRX010000047.1:0-122949 GCF_963890365.1 Tychonema sp. LEGE 07196
GGGGGAGAGGGGGAGAGGGGGAGAGGATTTGACAATTTTTGATTGTCATCAAAATATACAATGTTTATTTGCACAACAGCTTACCTAGTTTTGACAGCAAAATCCCAGCCAAACTGTGTTTAGCTGGGAAAAATTGAACATATTGAAAAGTAGTCGAAAAACTTGGCGCTGTTGCTTGAGGCAAATGTCTTTGCTTACCTCGCTAGAAACTATCCGATCGCCCGATCACGGGTCTTTTTGATTGCCTTTGGGTGGGGTACCTTCAAAAGGCTGAACTCCTGTATTGGGATAATCGTCATCGTTCCGTTTAAAAATTCTCATCGCCGCTTCGGAAACGTAACGCATCGCATCTGCCAAAGATTTAGAAAGATTCATTACATCCGCCTCTCTTGTCATTGCTTCTCATACTTTTTATATTACTATTAATTTCGGTCTTTGGGTTTCTTTAGCAATATTTGTTTGAATTACTTATTAGTCCGCAACATCGAAGCAACCTGAAGCTTTTAAGATAGTCCTAGACGCAAAAAACGCGGTTTCTCTGAAAAATAGTCGCTCGATCCGAGAAATGCTTGATTCAGAAACCGGGTTTTTGACCCCGCGTGCGTCCAGGAATGTAAAAATTGCGGAGCTTGGACGATCGCCCTCAAACCCCAAAAATACTTTCCAAAAAACTCCCGATCCACCCGCGCCCCTCTAACTCAACACGATCGCGCGCTGCACACCCTACAAACTCAAATTTGCTGTTTTTATTAAAAATACCATAATCTTAATCCGCAAATTAACCTGAAACCCTCTATGCAAGGGCGCAATCAAGAAAAAAGCAATATAGTATCAGCAATCTTTATCAAAGATTTACAAAAAGATATGGTGTTTATCACTATAATTAAATAAATAAGTTTGTCCGGGGTTTTTCGCTATGAAAACTGCGACAGAAAGCCTGCACCTCACAGGTTTTGAGAAAATCTTAGAAGACCAGGAACTCACCGTTTCCCCAGCAGATTACAGCCTGTTGACCGATCTCTACCAGCTAACGATGACGGCTTGTTATGTCGGGGAAGCGATCGACGATCGCCCTGCGAGTTTTGAATTATTCGCCCGCCGCCTACCAGAGAATTTTGGCTACGCGATCGCGATGGGCTTGGCTCAAGTTCTCGACTATCTGGAGAAATTTCGGTTTTCCCAGTCGCAAATTCAAGCTTTGCACTCCACCGGAATTTTTGCTGGCGCACCGGAGCGATTTTGGACACTGCTCGCCACAGCTCGCTTTACTGGCGATGTTTGGGCCGTTGCGGAGGGGACGGCGGTATTTGCTAACGAGCCTCTGCTGCGAATTGAGGCTCCTCTGTGGCAAGCTCAGTTGGTAGAAACTTATTTGTTGAATGCGATCAATTATCAAACTTTAATCGCGACGCGGGCGGCACGGCTCCGGGATGTGGCGGGCCCTGACGCTAAGTTGCTGGAATTCGGGACGCGCAGGGCTTTTGGGCCGCAAGCTGCTGTGTGGGCGGCGAGGGCTGCTCTGGCTGCTGGGTTCGATGGCACTTCTAATGTTTTGGCTGCTTTGAAGTTGGGCCGCAAACCTGTCGGTACTATGGCTCACGCTTTGGTGATGGCTGTGGCGGCTCTCGAAGGCAGCGAGAATCAGGCGTTTGCAGCATTTCACCGCTGTTTTCCTGGTGCGCCGCTATTAATCGATACTTACGATACTGTGGCGGCGGCGCGGATGTTGGCCGATCGAGTCAACAGCGGTGAAATGCTGTTGGAAGGGGTGCGGCTGGATTCGGGGGATTTGGTGGCGCTTTCTCGCGAAGTGCGATCGATCCTGCCTGGTGTGCCAATTATTGTGAGCGGCGATTTGGACGATCGAGAAATTGCTAAATTAAAAAATGCGGGCGCTTGCATTGACGGTTACGGTTTGGGAACCAAGTTGGTCAGCGGCTCGCCTGTAAACGGTGTTTATAAATTGGTGGAAATTGAAGGAATTCCGGTGATGAAGGAGGCAAGTGGCAAAGTAACATATCCGGGGAAAAAGCAAATTTTTAGACATCTCCAAAACGGACAAATTCTCGGAGATTGTTTGGCACTGTGTGGGGAAGAAAATCAACTTTCGGAATTTCATATACCATTAATGGAATTGGTTTTCAAGGATGGGAAACGAGTGCAGAAACCAGAAATTTTGGAAGATATTGCCAAACGAACTACGGCTTCTGTCGCCAGTTTGCCGGCCCAAACCCGCCAATTAGATAACCCGATTTCGCCTCCGGTGGAAATTTCTACAGATTTATTGAGTCTTACCCAAAAAACTAAAAAGAGTCATTAGTTATCAGTCATCAGTTATTAGTATCAACATCAGACTAACATCCATGATAAATCTCGCTTCTAGCTTAGCCTCGATCCCCCTAAATCCCCCTTGAGGAGACTAACTTTTGGAGCTGACAGTTACCCCTTTTTTAAGAGACATTTTGAGCGCTCCAGTTTCTGCTTTGTAGGACTTATATCGCTCTTTTCCTCCCCTTTTGTAGAGGAGTTAGGGGGGATAGAGAGGTCAACAATCAAGCAACTGGCTGGAACTACGTTTGATATTAAGTTGATACTAACAGTGATGAGTATGTAATTTAATTCCCAATGACTACTGACTAATGACTACTGACTACTGACTAATGACTACTGACTACCGACTACTGACTACTGACTACTGACTACCGACTAATTACTTATGCAGAAAATTGCCTTGTTTGGAACCAGTGCCGATCCGCCTACAGCAGGACACAAAACAATCCTGAGTTGGCTTTCCCAGCATTTTGATTGGGTAGCAGTTTGGGCGTCGGACAATCCTTTTAAGTCGCACTCCACATCCCTAGAACACCGATCGGCAATGCTGCTGTTAATCATTCAAGAAATTAATTCGCCCAGACACAATCTTTGTCTGCATCCAGAGCTCAGCAGTCCGAAAACGCTAGAAACTGTGGAACAAGCAAAATTGCATTGGCCGGATGCAGAGTTGACTCTGGTAATAGGTTCGGATTTGGTGGGACAACTGCCTCGCTGGTACAAATTTGAAGAATTGTTAACACAAGTGGAGTTGCTGATCGTACCGCGGCCTGGTTATCCGTCAGAACAGTTAGATTTGTGGCAGTTGAGGCGCAGCGGTGCAGAAGTGGCGATCGCATCTTTGAATGCTCCCAATGTTTCTTCTACCTCCTATCGCGAAACAGGAGACACCGAAGCCCTAACTCCGACCATTGAAGATTACATCAATCGGGAGCATTTGTACGCATGGCACGAGGCACAAAAAAGAGAGAAAGTTGCTCATTAGCTGACTTTAAAGTAGGAGTAGATAATGTGATTTTCTCCGTCGATACCGTGCAGAACCGCTTGTTGGTGCTGTTGGTAATGCGGCAAGACGAACCCTTTATCGACTGTTGGAGTCTTCCCGGTACTTTGGTGCGGCACGGAGAGTCTCTCGAACAAGCAGCTTACCGAATTTTGTCTGAAAAAATCCGGGTTAAAAATTTGTATTTGGAGCAACTGTATACTTTTGGAGAAGCGGGGCGCGATCCTCGGGAATTTACCAGGGGCGATCGCTATCTTTCGGTGAGTTATTTTGCTTTGGTTCGGTTTGAAGAAGCTGAATTAATTGCTGGGAGTGTAGTTGCCGGTGTCAGCCACCGCGTCGGCGGCATTGCTTGGTATCCCGTCCAACAAGTTCCTAAGCTAGCTTTCGATCACAATCAAATTCTCGAATACGGATACCGGCGACTGCGTAACAAACTTGAATACAGTCCCGTAGCTTTTGAAGTTTTGCCGGAGCTTTTTACCTTGAGCGATTTGTATCAACTCTATACTACTATTTTAGGAGAAAATTTTTCGGATTATTCTAATTTTAGAGCTAGATTGTTGAAATTGGGTTTTTTGTGCGATACCAAAGTTAAAGTTTCGCGGGGGGCCGGCCGCCCTGCTAGTTTGTACCGCTTTGATGCGGCAGCTTTTGCTCCTTTCAAAAATAAGCCACTGGTGTTTATCTAAATGTTTCTTGGATGACAAAGCCCAAAAACGACAGCCCCCGACTTATAGCCTTTTTCAAAAAGGTGAGAAGTATTTGTATGGTGTGTCGCTATCCAAAATTATGCCATTCGTAGTGCGGGCGACCGTCCGCACTACGAACCTTTATCAACCTTGCTGATTGCGGTCAATCGAACGGACAGGATATTACTTATCGGCAAGAATAAACGAGCCTAACAATTGTTTCGTTCCGCGATTTTTGAAAAATGACATTAATACTAATTTCATAAAGTAGTGCTAGATATTACCCCCCCAACCCCCCCGCGATTTCGGGGGGATAAGACTTCATCCATAGCACATATGAAAGAAAAATGGTATAAGTAGTGGAAAGCCCAATTTTCACTTCTTGTTCAATGTCCCAGATTCATCTATGGAATCAATCTAAAATTCTTCAATCTAAAATCTAAAATAGACTGACATTGGGGGATCGATTTAGTAAGATAAGAATAGAAGCTATTAAGGAGTGACGGTGATGAAAGACCCTGATGAATGCGCCAATATTCACGAAGTGCGGGAGGAAATCGATATCATCGATCGAGAAGTTATCGACGCTTTGAGCAAGAGATTTAAATACGTCATCGCAGCAGCCAGGTTCAAAACGAGTGAAGCTAACGTTAGAGCCGCCGATCGCTTTCATGATATGTTACAGCAGCGGCGCGAGTGGGCTAAAGAATCGGGTTTGAACCCTGATGTGGTTGAAAATATTTACCGCGATTTGGTAAATTATTATATTGAAGAAGAGTTGAAACATTACAAGTCTGACTAATCCTTCCCTAAATTCACATCTAGAACTATTAGAAAATTGAGTCCGCGCCGGCGGACTGTTAGCAATATTTATGAGGTGAATTGGTAATATGAAAATTGCGATCGCACAACTCAACCCTACTATTGGTGATATCTTGGGCAACTCCAATCTAATTCTGGAGTGTGCGAAAAAAGCCAGGGTGGAAGGTGCAAATTTATTGCTAACACCGGAACTTTCCCTGATTGGTTATCCGCCGCGCGATTTATTGATCGAACCGAGTTTTATTGCAGCCGCCGCCGCACAGTTGCAGCAACTGGCGCGGAATTTGCCGCCGGATTTGACGGTTGTAGTCGGTACTGTTGTACCTAATGCTCATGCTGTTCAATTAGGCGGAAAAGCATTGTTTAATAGCGCTGTTTTGTTGCAAGATGGTGCTATTAAACAAGTTTTTCATAAACGCTTGTTGCCTACTTATGATGTATTTGATGAAGATAGATATTTTGAACCGGGAGAAAGTAGCAATTACTTTACTGTTGGCGAGTTGAAAATTGGCGTGACAATTTGTGAAGATTTGTGGAACGATCGGGAGTTTTGGGGTAAACGCAGTTACGCGGGCGATCCGATTGCTGATTTGGCAAAAATGGAGGTGGATTTGGTGGTGAATTTGTCGGCATCGCCATATTCTGTCGGGAAGCGGAAAGTGCGATCGGCGATGTTGCAGCATAGTGTCATTCGCTGGGGAATACCGATTGTTTATGCTAATCAGGTAGGGGGAAATGATGATATTATTTTTGATGGCAGCAGTTTGGCGGTGAATCGAAAGGGTGATTTGATTCAGGTATTGAATTCTTTTGAAACGGATTTTGCCGTGCTGGAATATGACGAAAAAAAACAAGATTTAATTAGCAGCGGGAAGGGGCAAAATTCCGGTTTTGCAACTGATTTAAGTTTCGATCCGCCCTTGGAAGATCCAGAAATTTGGGCTGCTTTGGTTTTGGGAGTGCGAGATTATGTTCGCAAGTGCGGTTTTTCTAAGGTTGTACTCGGTTTGAGCGGCGGGATAGATTCGGCTTTGGTGGCGGCGATCGCCTGTTGCGCGATCGGGCCGGAAAATGTGCTGGGGGTATTAATGCCTTCTCCTTACAGTTCGGATCATTCGGTTAATGATGCTTTGGAATTAGCCCGAAATCTGGGTATGGCGATCGAATTGTTGCCGATCGGCGACTTGATGAAATCCTACGATCGCACTCTCGCCGATTTGTTTGTCAATACAACTTTCGGGATTGCTGAGGAAAATATTCAATCCCGGATTCGAGGTAATCTGTTGATGGCAATTTCTAATAAGTTCGGACATTTGCTGCTTTCCACTGGTAATAAATCAGAAATGTCGGTTGGTTACTGCACTCTCTACGGCGATATGAATGGCGGATTGGCGGTGATTTCTGACCTGCAGAAAAGTCAAGTTTATTCGCTTTGTCGGTGGCTGAATGCTGGCGGATATGCAGGGAAACTACCTCCGTCTCCTTCCCCTAATAAAAAAATAATTCCGGTTAATATTATTAGTAAAGCCCCTAGTGCTGAACTGAAACCGGGACAAGTTGACCGAGATTCTTTGCCGGATTATGATATTTTGGATGATATCTTGCAGCGATCGATCGAATATCACCAATCTGTCCCAGAAATTGTGGCGGCGGGACACGATGCAGCGGTGGTTAAATTTGTAGTAAAATTAGTCAGGCAATCGGAGTTTAAACGGCGACAAGCAGCCCCTGGCTTGAAAATTAGCGATCGAGCTTTTGGTACCGGTTGGCGAATGCCGATCGCCAAAGCTTCCTTTTATTAAAGCCATCATTAGAAACTAAATGGTTAACATAGGCGGTACTTTCGGCTTCGATTTTCTCCTAGGAAGCCCCAGCAGCGATACGATTACAGGATTTGCTGGTAATGACACTATTCAAGGTTTGGCGGGAAATGACCTGATTTTTGGCGGTAGCGACAACGACTTGCTCGCCGGAAATGAAGGCGCTGACACGCTCTCAGGAGGCCGGGGAAGCGATACAATCTATGGAGGACAAGATTCGGATTGGATTAATGGCGATCGGGGTAGCGATTTACTAATCGGCGGTGAAGGTAAGGATATCTTGACAGGAGGCGCGGGCGATGATTTATTTGTGATTGACACAACCTCCGCCGCACCTACTATTAATGAAGCTGATGTAATTACAGATTTTGGCAGCGGCAATGATAAAATTGTCTTGACTGATAACATAAAGTTTAGCGATTTGAACATTTTTGTTTCAGACAACCAAACTGTCATGCAAAATAAAAATTCTGGCAACTATTTAGGAGTTGTTTTGGGAAAACCTAACCTGACAGAAACCAACTTTATATCGCTGTTTGGCGGGATGGATATGGGTCAACTTTTGCCAATTTCTGCTAATACTATTGTGGGCGATCGCCCCTTGGGACTAGAAGTGGCGAAAACTCCCGAAGAACAAGCAATTGGCTTAATGTTTCGCACAGAATTGCCCGAAGACAGGGGAATGCTTTTCCCGATCGCCCCGGCGCGAAACGTGCGTTTCTGGATGAAAAACGTGTCAGTCGAACTCGATATGGTTTTTCTGCGCGAAGGCGTAGTGCAGGCGATAATTCCTAACGTACCGCCGTGTTTAAGCGACACCTGCCCCAACTACGGCCCGGATGTCCCCGTGGACGGAGTTATTGAACTCAAAGGCGGAAGGGCGGCTCAATTGGGATTGAAAGTGGGCGATATTATTCCCAATTTACCCTAAAAAGCATATTATTTTACAACAGCATTCAACATTATGTGCATCCCATGAATCCTATTGAATTAAAAATCATCCCCAATCAAACTCAAGACGGTTTAGCTTACCAACATTTGCGTTTGCGAATTGCCACTCAAGACGGTATTATCACACCCGATGATTTACAAGGTTTGAAAATTCCCGAAGGCGTTCAATTCAGCCAAGGAATTGTCATTGAAGGTAGAGGAGCGATTTGGCTGTACGGGTATTTAGTGCACGAATGTCATCCTGCAGCTTGGGTTGGATGTTACGATCCGCGATTGGAAGGTGCGGTGGTGGTAGCAACTCACAAGCACGAAGTATCAGTCGGACAGGTATTGAAATTGAGTTTGCCAAATTAATAAATTAGATAATGTTGGGTAAATTACCTGTAGTATTTATAGGGGCGGGTTTTACCAACAATCTTTCAATCACATCCACAATATTTATCAACCCGCCCCCTCTCCCCCACCTCATGTTAATTATTTGTAATAACTCACATCTTGCACCATTCTCCATAAGCTCTTAAAAACCGGGTTTCTGAACGAAAGATATAGGTTGTGACGCTAAATTGGTGGTCAGAAACCCGGTTTTTGCCACAGGTGCAACATCTCATACCATTTTTCTAAAGATGTGATATGGATGAAGTCTTAGCCCCCCCAAAGCATCGGGGGGGTTGGGGGGGTAATGTCTAGCGCTACTTTATGAAATTGGTATCAGTAATAGCCTACTGACTAAACTGCTGTAATTAAAATTTATCCTTTCACCGGCAAAACGATCGCAAATTCAGTCCCAACTCCGGCTTCCGCACTCACCTCAATGCTGCCGCCATGTTTTTCTACCGCAATCTGATGGGCAATGGTCAACCCTAATCCAGTGCCTTTTCCGACACATTTCGTCGTAAACAAATGGTCGAATATATACTTTTTAATTTCCTCTTGCATCCCAGTGCCGTTATCAGCAATTTTAATTTGAATCTGCCCTTCCCCCAGTACCTCAGTGCAAATAGTGATGCGGTTGGGATTGGTGGCAATTTCGCTAAAACTGCGTCCTAAGTTTGACTCTTCTAAGGCATCAATCGCATTGGCCAGCAGGTTCATAAAAACTTGATTTAATTGACCTGGGAAACATTGAATTTTAGGGAGATTGCCGTATTTAGTTATTACTTCGATTTGCGGGCGGTATTCGTTGGCTTTGAGGCGGTGTTTCAAAATCAAAATAGCGCTATTAATACCATCATGAATATTAAAAGGAACTTTGTAGTCTTTGTCTCCTCGGGAAAAGGTGCGGAGGCTGGTACTGATGCTAGAAATGCGATCGCACCCGACTTGCATTGAATCGATCATCTTCGGTAAATCTTCCAAAAGATAATCGATGTCTATCTCTTCAGCATGATTAGCCATCTCCGATTTTGGTGCATCGGATCGATACAATTCTAAATGTTCTATAACATCTGCCAAGCTTCTTTTAGCTTCGCTTAAATTGCCAGAAATAAATCCAATTGGATTGTTGATTTCGTGGGCGACTCCGGCGACTAAATTGCCCAAAGCCGACATTTTCTCGCTTTGCACTATTTGCAGTTGCGCTTGCTGCAAATCTTTTAAAGTTTGTTCTAGTTGTTGATTTTGCTTTTGCAAAAGTTCATCTGCTTGCTTGCGATCCGTGGCATCAACACCCAAACCAATAATCCCAACCGTCTCGCCTTGGGAATTTTTTAACTGCACTTTCGTGACTTCTATATAGTGTTGTTTGCCGTCAACTAATGTGAGAGTCTCGCTGGAGTAATGCGGCGAATCTTGGGCAAGACAGGCGGCATCTGAAACCAAACAGTTTGCTGCATTTTCCCCCAGTATATCCTTGTAATGCTCGGCAGCTAAAAAAGCGCTTAGAGGCGAGCCCACATCTTTGCAAAAGGTATTGTTAAAAAAATGTACTTTACCCTTTGGATTCACCATCCAAATCCAAATCGGAGCGACATCAAGTATCGCTTGTAACATTTGTTTCTGCTCGGCAAGCTGATTTTCAGTACGGCTAAATTTTGTTAGCAATCGCTCTAATTGTTGACCGTAATCTTGAGATTTTTGATAAAGTATAGCGTTTGATAAACTGATTGCTGCTTGGGAACACAGGAGATTGAGAAATTGCAAGCGATCGCGCGTAAAAACTCCTGCAGTTAACCGATTTTCTAGATACAAGATGCCGACTAAGTTGTCTCGCTCGAGAATCGGCCAACATAACAGGCTCTGCGGTTGGTATTTCTGGATGTAGGAGTCGGAATCGCGATCGCCATTTTCAGCAATGTTCCGCACAATCACAGGTTTCAACAAGTTTTTAACGCAGTCAACAATTTTTAGGGGCAGGATATCGCTGTTTTTATCGAGTGCTGCTGATGGTAAGCCGATCGCCCTTTCGACGCCCAAACTGTCGATCGCGCTTGCTGCAGCCACTTCCCATTTACTGCCGTTTGGTAACAGCAGCGCTACTTTGTCAGCTTCTATATTTGCGATCGCCAGTTGCATCAGTTTGGCAATCAGTCGATCGAGTTCAATTTCACTAGAAAGCGCTTGACAAGCTTTTAGCAGAGTTGAAAAAACTCCGAAATCCGAAAGTTGACGCGACACAGATGAATGAATAAATGGATGCACCGAGTGATTTTGATTAGGAGGTATGACGGCAGTTGCTAATGGATTTGCAGCGACTGTTGCTGGTGGCAAAATCGGCGATAACAATTGAGGATAGCGTTTTTTTAAGTCTTCAATTTTGACTGCATCTCCGCAGCGAGCATAGCAATCGCAGGCATCTATCATGTAGACTAGGGCAATTTTTTCTCTACCGTGGGAGAGGTAAAACTTAGCAGCGAGTTCGCAGGCGAGAGCTTCTTCATTAACATATTCGTTAGCTTTAGCTCCAGTAATAGCTCGATCGTACAATTCCATTGCTTCTGCTTTCTGCCCCAAAAGGCCCCGCAATTCTGCCTCAACCAGATCGAACTTGTGCTGGTAATCGATCGGGGTAAGGTGCGCGGATTCTTTGAGTTTTTTCTGACTCGTCTCAACGCGCTTCAGGATTTGTTGGCGCTCCGTCGGTGCGGCATCTGTATAGGTTGCCAAATGTGCCAGCGCATCGTAAAAGTCGTGCATCATTGTTACTAGCATCACAACAAAATTTTCCAAATAAAGTTTGTCTGCATCCCCCTATCGATCTGCTTCAGATTGCGCCGACAATATATCGCGCATCTTTCGCATTTTTTAAACCGATTTTATACCGCTCTATCTGGCTGAAAACAGTCAAGATAAATTGAAATATTTGGAGAGTTTATAGATTAGTAAATAACTCTGATTGTTTCTAGTTAGTCGAGAATGTCTGTTCGCTTAAGGACTATTTTGAGCAATGCAATTAACAACTGCGATGCAACTCAGTTTTGCATTGATAGTCAGAACACTTCAAGAATTCGCGTATTTTACAGATTGCGAGATCCCGAGGGCACTGTAAAAAAATGCTTCTTGCAAAACACAGATGCTCCCGTTTGCTGCTAGCCGGTTGCGAGTGTTTTTCGGGTGCCGCCGAGACAGCAGCCGATCGACAATCGGCGTATAATTGCGCGATCGGGCAATCTCCAGGCCTTACTGTCAAATTTACTACCTCTACTGTTGCAGCCATTTTGGCCGATCCCAGTGGAGAGTTTAACTTGACAATAGTTAATGTATCTATCTTAGGGTATAAACAGCATAATTTTCTAGTTGCCGATCGCAAATTATAGTTATCTACCAAACAACATTTTATACTTAGGCGATCGAATTGAGAGTCTTTTACTTACGTGTAAATTGCTGCGTTTAATCTCAAATGCAGTTAAATTAATGCCAAATTCAGTAGAATCATGTAAAAATTGTGTCTCAAAGAATACTCTATATAATTAAGTAATTTAATATAGCTCGATCGTGAAACCAGTAAAATGGCTCCTGCAAAAAGATACAGCGTATCCCAGGTTTATATGAGGTGTACATCATAAACCTGGAACACGCTGTATATTGCTGGTTCTTTGCGAACAACGAAGCAATGCCAAAAAATAATATTGCTTCGTTTCTCAACGTTATTTGAAATTAGTCGATCGCATCTGCTGCTCTTTCTGCTGCTCGTTGAGTTCTGTCAATATCCCGATTCACTTTCGAGCGAAAATTGTCCGAGGCATCTTCAGCGTTCTATTTTGCATTTCGCGCTGCATCTGTGACATTTTCTTGGCCGCCGCTGGTATTATATCTCAGAGACTCAGTACCCTCTGCTGCTCTTTCTTTTGCTCCCTCGGTGGCTTCTTTAACAATTTCTTTTGCTCCCTTCAAGCCGTCGCGAGTGTTTTCTTTAAGGTTAGCAAAGCCTTCCTTGGTTTTGTCGCCAAAGTTATCAGCTTTGCGCTGAACCGTGCGAGAATTCTCATTCACCTTGTCGCCAATTTCGTCAAGTTTGTCGGACGCATCTTCTTTTACCCGCCGCACATTTTCGCCCACATCGCTGCTAGATTTGGTGTCGATGCGGCGCTGGGCTCGATCTTTGAGAAGCTGAGCTTTTGCTTCTGCTGCTGTAACAGTTGTGTTTCTTGGATCGTCATCGCTGTATTGATTCTGGCCGCCTTTATATACCGAAGTTACAGCCTCAGAAGGCACTTCTTCTCTAATTTGGTCGGAGGTTTTTGCTGCCATCACATCAGTTTTTGTTGCGCTCATATCCGTTTTTGTTGCGCTCACATCAGGGCGACTGCAGGCCGTACTCACTAATACTAAAATGCCAGCCAGAAACACTGTTAAAATTTGTACAGCTCGAATTTTTTTCAGAAATGCAGTTAGTCTGTTCATAAAAATGATCCTTTCTATTTCTATTGTGATATGCTCTAATTCCTGGTAGTTGTGTAGATGGCTAGCATTACAAACTAGAGGAACTTAAACACTTTTTAAAATATATAAATAATAACAGGAGCTTTTCATCTACCTCAAGTTAGATTCCTCAAGTTGTACCAGGTATAGATGGAAAAAGGAAGATGGAAGATGGAAGAGTGGACAGCAAACTGCAAATAGCAAACAGTTGATAACTTGCCCGAAAAGCCCGTCGTTAGGTTGACAGTAGATTGATACAAGAAGGAAGATGGAACAAAAAACGGACAATCCTCCATCTCATACCAATTTTTATTAACAATCGTCGTAGTTGTGTGCGCCGGATACGGCAATGCCTTTTCCCTGCTTGGCTGAGCGTTTGGCGGGAAGTGCGCGCCCTGGGTTGAAAGGTTTTGCGTTTTGGGAGCAAAAAAAACCTTCCGGTCAAGAACCAGAAGGAAGGAGGTGTTTGATCTCAAGTACAACAAAGTCTTTAATCCCAATTGTGGCGACACGGGGCGATCGCCCGCATCTGTCTAATGGCTGAAAGTATTTGCACAGTTGCTATCATTGAATCGCTGTTTTTAAGCTCTTGCAGAATTCGCCTACCGCTGCTAAACCCTCTTCTGGAGTGCCTTGGGCCAAGCGTTTAACAAAAGCACTGCCAACAATCACAGCGTCTGCACCCCATTCTTTGACTTGTCGAGCGTGTTCCGGTGTCGAGATACCAAAACCGACACCGATGGGTTTGTCGGTGATGCTGCGAATTTCTTGCAGCAACTCTTTTGCTCGCGTTTCTAAGCCTTCGCGCACTCCCGTAACCCCGGTTACGCTGACTAAGTAAATAAATCCTTGAGACTGGCGGGCGATCGCTTCTATGCGATTTTTGGGACTTGTCGGAGCAACTAATAATGTTAGTTCAATCCCTAATTTGTTGGCAGGTTGGATGAGACTGTCGGCTTCTTCTAAGGGCAAATCGGGTACAACCAATCCCTGAACTCCAGCACTTTTGATTTGCTGCAAGAAGGTTTCTATACCTCTGTACAAAATCGGGTTGTAGTAGGTGAATAGAATAATGGGCGATCGCAAATTTGGACTAACTTTGGCTACCATTTCCAGCACCGGATCTAACCGCGTTCCCCGCTGCAGGGCCCTAGTAGCGGCGGCTTGAATCACCGGCCCGTCAGCTAGCGGGTCAGAATAGGGAACACCAAGCTCGATCGCGTCAGCACCGCTATCATCCAAAACTTGCAGTGCTTTAGCCGTTGTCTCCAAATCTGGGTCGCCAGCAGTAATAAAAGGAATTAATGCACATTTGTTGCTCTTACGCAACGTTTCAAAACAATTAGAAATAGTCATTAGTTATTAGTCATTGGTCATTGGTCATTAGTCATCAGTCAATAGTCATTGGTCAATAGTCATTAGTCATCAGTGCTGTCATCGCTCGCGAACCTTGTCATTAGTGCGAGATTAAGAACTCGCTTTCCATCCTCAATCATTAGTCATCAGTCGTCAGTTGCCCGAAGCGAGCGACATCCTCGCACGCCTAAAAAACACTAATAACTAATGACTGTTGACTAATGACTATTGACTAATTATCTTTTTCCTGCTCAATTTCGGCTTGAAGTTTGGCTAACTCTTCAGGAGTGAGTGCATCAAGCTGCTTCTGCAAGACAGCATCTTTGTACTCTTTCAGTTGCTCGCTGTAGGTCATACTTTGAGTCAGGGCTCGAAATAAATAAGTCACCAGCCAGCCAATCAAGCCAGCAACCAAAAATAACTGACTCCAAATCCCTGCATTCATGCTGTCGAGTCCGGCGAATTGCAGTAGCAAGTAGACTATGCCACCTGCTACAAAAAAGCCGAGACTGATTCCAATTACGTCAATACGTCGCATTTAGGCTTCTATCTGCCGCCGTTTGGGGCGAAAATTCAAAAAGGGAGCTAGGAGAAACATACCGGGGAAGAAGAAGAACATCAAGAAGTACATGAAGCCGCGCTCAAAAGAGGTTGCCACGTACCAGCGGCTGTTCAGGTAAGCGTAGGTGGCGGCGGGTACTACGAGGAGGTAGGCTCCTGCTAACACGGCGTAAAGAAGCAAGGTAATATACATAGATTTGCTTTAGGGGAATAATAACAACGGTAAGGGGGCACAGACGCTCCGCTAGCTGGTTAACTATTGTACCCCTTGGCGAGATGCAGCGCGAGTTTTGAGAATTTTTAGATTAGGGGTTGCGTAAATTGGGGTTTTGGTTGTAGAATAAAAGGCTGTTGCTGTCAGTGAATCAAATCCACAGCAATTTGACTAAAGGGGGGTGTGGCGGAATGGTAGACGCTACGGACTTAAAATCCGTTGACCCGAAACGGTCGTGTGGGTTCAAGTCCCTCCACCCCCATCAAATTTAGGTTGAAAGTGCGATACACACCGATTCTCGACTTGTGAAAAAAATCGTGAATTTGTGTGTATCGTGTTTTAGGCAGCCACAAGCAAAGCAATCACAAATTCCGTACCCTGTCCGATTTGGGGATGGATCTCAATTTTGCCTTGATGCTGGGCAAGAATTGCAGAGGAAAGGGATAAAAAATTTTACGTGGCAATTAGTATTTTCGCTTAATTCGGGGCTGTGGGCCCAACTATGGGCTGACCTTGTTTTTCGGTTTCTGCCAGTTCTAGGTTCAATTCCAGCAGTTTTGCTAAAATATCGTCGCTGTCAGTAAATCCGTAAGCTGCATTACATTCGCGATCGAGCGCTTCATGGAGTTTATAAAGTTGACTTGTTGGTTCTTCAAAAAATTTATTGTAAAGTTGAGTAATTCCCCACTGTTTGACTAGCGTTTGTTGAGTGCGGTAAAGTGAAGTAGTAATACCATTTTTCTAAAGATGTGCTATGGATGAAGTCTTAGCCCCCCCCTTAATAAGGGGGGGGTAATATCTAGCGCTACTTTATAAAATTGGTATAAGATGAAGCGCCATAGCCTTTCTCATTCCTAAACATTTTCCGTTTTAATACTGTAACAACAGGTTTTAATCATGGTAAAGTCTCAGTATGAGGGATATTCCGCCGACGAGCAACACACAGTCGCACGCGGAGAGAACTTTGGAACTGCCAAAGTGTATGCACAAAATGCACAGTCATTGCTCAACAAAGCGACTGGATTTATCAGCGCTTACGATTTCACGCTGAATCCTTATCGCGGCTGTCAGTACGGATGCAGTTATTGTTATGCTGCTGCTTTTAGCCCTAATTCACAGATGCGCCAGGATTGGGGGAATTGGGTAATTATAAAGCAAAATGCAGCGGAAATTTTAAAGAAAGATTTGCATATTTGGTACAAGAAAAACCCCGAACGACCACCTAGCATTTACATGAGTAGTGTCACAGATCCGTATCAGCCCATTGAATCTAAAAAACTATTAACTAGGTACTTGTTACCAGTGATGCTTCCCTATCAGCCGACGCTGGTTATCCAAACTCGCAGTCCTATGATAACTAGAGATATCGATATTTTACAGCAATTTCAGCGGTTGCGAATTAACATGAGCATTCCCACTGGTAGCGAAAAAGTGAGGAAAGATTTTGAACCAAAATCGCCGAGTATTCCTGCAAGACTCAAAGCTATGGCAAAATTAAGAGATAGTTTTCCTTACCGAGAAAATTGCGAAGTCAGATTTTCTATAACTGTGACGCCACTACTTCCTACATTACCGGAAGATGAAGCTAATTTTATTAGCAAGCTGGAAGTTGTAGATCGAGTGGTGATTCAGGATTTTCATGCCAGCAACGGGCGATCGCTAATTGCGTCAACTCGCGAGGAAGCATTAGCTCTCAAACAAAAATACGCTTGGTGGTACAATAGCGAACAAGACAGTTATCGCAAGTTTAAAAATAAATTAATTGCGATGCTCCCGGATGTTGAAATTATGGAAGGTAAAGAGGGATTTGGCTATGAGTAATCTGCTAGTAAATTGGTGGCGTTCCCATAAGTTTAATGAAGCCGTTAAGAGTCAAAATAATCGACTTGCCAAACAACTGTTAAAACAAATAGAAAATTCCGGGGCAAAACTCTCATGGCAGCAGAAGCTATTTAAAGAACGTCTACAGCTTGAGAAGTTATTGCAGAAAAAAAATGACCGGATCAAAGAAGGCGATCGGCATTTAGCAGAATTAGAAATACAACTAAGCTTCGGGCAACTTGACGATTCTCTGGCGCGGATGGATGAATCAACCTTGTTTCCCGACACAAAGTTGATTGAATATATTTCCAAAGCTTTCAAGTTGATAGAATGTGATGCAAGTATGATTCAATGCACTGGCATTGATGAGAAAGTTTTTAATAAGTTTGAACAACATCTGGCGGGCTTTATCAAGAACGAAATTAATAAGTTAACCCGCGAAAAAACCAATATTGATTATTTACTTAAACAAGCTGTTGACGACATACAAAAACTGAAAGAAGGACAAGATCCTCAATACAGTTTTGAGCTAAGTCCTCACATCTATTTAATGAGATATTTCCTAGATAACGTCTATTGTGCATATCTAGCTTGGTTCCTGGTTTACAAAGCAGGGTTGTTGCCAACTAAACTTAATATCCTCGATATTGCGGCGGGGCCGGGTACTGTTGCTTACGGACTTGGTTTGTTGCTACAAAGCAGTAGCGACTTTTTTTCAATGCCACCAATGCACATATCCTACTACTCTCTGGAACAGCAAAAAGCTTTTCAATATCGCGGACTCCAGTTTTGGCGGCAGTACATGGAACCCCAGGCGATGAATGCTTACTTTCGTTTTGACACTTCTAGTATCTTTGATGGGGAAAATCAATCTAAAAGACTGCCCAAAAAATTTTTTGATTTTATAGTGATTTCTCACTGTTTTTTTAACGATGAGGAGAGAAGAGAAAAATCCCTTCAAATTTACAAGGATATATTTACAAGCACCCTGAATGATTCGGGTTGCGTTTTGCTAATTATTCAAGAAAAAAAGTTGCTGATACCGTACAATGTTAGTCGAGTTGATGATTGCCAACAAGAGCTAAGTGTAGTACAACAATTTGTTGATGAGCTGGGCTTAAACTTAGTTTGGTATAAATATTTAAGTTCAACTGGTATCAGGACATCCCATCCTAATTATGCAAAGTTTGCTAGAAAAAATCTACCTGTCAAGGAATTTATTAGTCCACTTTTTCGCCAGCACTTTAAGTTACATTATGACTCCAATTATGCACTTGATGACTATGTGATATTGGCAAAAAAATGAGGAATGTACATCTTAAAAAACTTGAGAGACGTTTCAAATTTAACACTTAATTATAAAAATCTGTGATTCAAAACTCGACTGAAAAACCTACAAATAACATTCAAACTGGATGGCACGGCAGCCTCAATTTAGTCTACGCCAACCGCAGCGGCGCAACTCAAATCATCCACAATCAAATGCAAGCGCCCCTCAAGGTGCAGCGCCCGTTTTATCCTGAAGGGAAAGAGGTTTGTCACAGCGTCATTTTGCACACGGCTGGGGGAGTTGTCGGGGGCGATCGCCTTTCCAGCAATTTTCACCTCCAACCCAACACCAAAGCCTTGATTACCAGCGCCGCTGCTAGTAAAATCTATCGCAGCAGCGGACTAAAATCACAACAAAATATCGATATCAAACTAGAATCTGGCGCTAATTTAGAATGGCTACCGCAGGAAACAATCGTTTTTGACGGCGCAATTTATCAGCAAAATATGCGGGTAGAATTAGCACCGACAGCGAGGATTTTGCTGTGGGAAATTACGCGGTTCGGACGCAGTGCTAGGGGCGAAAAGTTCTTATCGGGAGAATGGATCTCGCACACCGAAGTCTGGCAACAAAACAGCCCTCTGTGGATTGACAGACAATTGCTCAAAGGTGGCTCAGAAATGCTCGAAAGTCCTCACGGTTTAGCAGGAAAACCCGTAGTTGCTACCCTCGCTTGGATCGGCGAACCAGTTACTACAGAAATAGTAAAAAAAGTGCGAAATTTACCCTCTGAGGCAACAATTTATCCGGGTAATTCCACCGTCGGCGTGACTCGTATTCCTAACGGTTTGCTGTGCCGATATCGCGGTTCATCAACCACCGCAGCGAGAGACTGGTTTGTCAGCATTTGGCACTTGCTGCGCTTATCTTTTTCCGAACGCCCTTGCTGTTTGCCCAGAGTTTGGATAAAATAGGATGATATTTGAGTTTCAATGTATAGTTGCCATCCTAACTAGATTATTCATCTCTCTCTTCTCTGACTCTGCGCCCTCTGCGCCCTTTGCGGTTCAATCATTCACCAACAACCGTAAACGATATCACAACCAAATAATGCGATCGCCCTTACCAGAATAAAAATGCAACTCACCCCCCAAGAAAAAGACAAACTGCTGATTTTCACCGCTGCCCTCGTAGCAGAGCGCCGGAAACAAAGAGGCTTAAAATTAAACTATCCAGAAGCACTAGCCTACATTTCCGCCGCGATTTTAGAAGGAGCTAGAGACGGCCTCACCGTCGCAGATTTAATGAGCTACGGGACAACTCTCCTGACGCGGGAAGATGTCATGGAAGGGATACCGGAAATGGTGCACGAAGTGCAGGTTGAGGCGACTTTTCCCGACGGCACTAAGTTGGTGACAGTCCACGATCCGATTCGTTAAATATTCCGCCGTAACAACTCGCAGGAGATAGATATGATTCCGGGAGAAATGATTGTTTCAGCAGGCGAAATTGAATTAAATGCAGGGCGTAAAACAGTGCGTTTGCTAGTAGGCAATACGGGCGATCGACCGATTCAAATCGGTTCCCACTATCACTTTTATGAAGCGAACGAAGCCTTGGCATTTAATCGAGAACAAGCAAAAGGAATGCGGCTGGATATCCCGGCGGGAACAGCAGTCCGATTTGAACCCGGAGATGAAAGGGAAGTGCAATTAGTACCGTTTGTCGGCAGTCGTGAAGTCTACGGCTTTAATGGGAAAGTGAACGGTAAGTTAGATGGATGAGAGACTGTTTGAGTATTATCGACAATATTGCGTGAACAATAAATAATCAAGTAAGGAGCTAATTAATATGAGTTACAGAATGGATCGTCGCGCTTACGCGGAAACTTTCGGGCCGACTGTGGGCGATCGCGTCCGGTTAGCCGATACAGAATTATTCATTGAAGTTGAACAAGACTTCACCACCTACGGAGATGAAGTTAAATTTGGCGGCGGCAAAGTTATTCGCGATGGCATGGGACAGTCGCCTATTTCTAATGCTGACGGTGCTGTTGACACGGTAATTACTAATGCTTTAATATTGGATTGGTGGGGAATTGTTAAAGCAGATGTCGGGCTTCAAGACGGCAAAATTTACAAAATTGGTAAAGCCGGAAATCCTTACATTCAAGATAGGGTTGATATTATTATCGGGCCGGGTACAGAAGTTATTGCCGGTGAAGGAATGATTCTCACGGCTGGGGGAATTGACTCTCACATTCACTTTATTTGCCCGCAACAAATAGAAGTGGCGATCGCCTCTGGAATCACGACAATGATCGGCGGCGGCACTGGCCCTGCAACGGGTACAAACGCCACAACTTGCACTCCCGGCCCTTGGCATATGTACAGAATGCTGCAAGCAGCCGACGCTTTCCCGGTGAATTTGGGATTTTTAGGTAAAGGAAATAGCAGTCAACCTCAAGGATTAGTCGAACAAATATTCGCCGGTGCAATGGGTTTGAAACTCCACGAAGATTGGGGAACTACGCCATCGACGATCGACAATTGTTTGAGTGTGGCTGACGAGTACGACGTGCAAGTTGCAATTCACACCGATACTCTCAATGAAGCGGGATTTGTGGAAGCGACAATTGCGGCTTTTAAAAATCGGGCAATCCACACTTACCACACTGAAGGTGCTGGCGGCGGACACGCACCGGATATTATTAAAGTCTGCGGCCAAGCTAATGTTTTGCCTTCGTCTACTAACCCGACTCGCCCTTACACTGTCAATACTTTGGAAGAACATTTAGATATGTTGATGGTTTGTCACCATTTGGATCGGGGGATTCCTGAAGATGTGGCTTTTGCTGAGTCGAGAATTAGAAGGGAGACAATTGCTGCTGAGGATATTTTGCACGATTTAGGTGCGTTTAGCATGATTTCTTCTGACTCGCAGGCGATGGGAAGGGTTGGGGAAGTGATTATTCGGACTTGGCAAACGGCTCATAAAATGAAGGTGCAAAGGGGGAATTTACCCCCCCTAACCCCCCCTTACCAAGGGGGGGGAATAAGAGGGATAACCCCCCCTTACCAAGGGGGGGGAACAAGAGGGATAACCCCCCCTTACCAAGGGGGGGGAACAAGAGGGATAACCCCCCCTTATCAAGGGGGGGGAACAAGAGGGATAACCCCCCCTTATCAAGGGGAAATAGAGGGGGGAAATGACAATTTTCGGGCGAAGCGGTACATTGCAAAATATACAATTAATCCGGCGATTACTCATGGAATCAGTCAGTATGTGGGTTCGGTGGAAGAGGGGAAATTGGCGGATTTGTGTTTGTGGCGGCCGGCGTTTTTTGGGGTGAAACCGGAACTGGTAATTAAGGGAGGGGCGATCGCCTACGGGCAGATGGGAGATGCTAACGCTAGCATTCCCACGCCGCAGCCGGTGCATATGCGGCCGATGTTTGGCAGCTTTGGGGGGGCGATTGGGGCGACTTGTTTGACGTTTGTAAGTCAGGCGGCGCGCGATCGAGATATTGCCGCACAGCTCGGTTTGCAAAAGCCCACTGTAGCAGTTTCGGGCACGCGGCAAATTAGTAAAATAGATATGAAACTGAACGATTATTTGCCGCAGATGGAAGTCGATCCAGAAACCTATGAAGTGAGGGCGGATGGGGAATTGTTAACTTGCGAACCGGCAACTGTTTTGCCAATGGCGCAGCGATATTTTCTGTTTTAACTGACAGAAGAGCACCATTGTCAGCAAGCTCTTAAAAACCGGGTTTATGAACTTCAGATATAGGTTTTGATGCTAAATTTGCGGTCATAAACCCGGTTTTTGCCACAGGTGCAAGATATCAGTTTTAACCGATTATACAATCATGTAGGGGCGGGTTTTACCAACAATGTTTGCCAAAAACCGACAATCTCAAAAACCAGCCCCCACACCTTCATTTTGGATTTGATTTATTGTTATAAAAATCGATCGCACGATCGAACCCTGACACACAAACCAAAAATAAAGTGCAATATTAATCCCGCTCAACAGCTTGGGGATTCCCTCCAACAAGCTCGAAACAATCTCGTTTTTTAAAGGCAGCACTTCTGCACAAAAGGCAACAAATAACAACCCAACGCCGCTCAACAGTAAAGGATAGGGAGTTAATTTAATTTGCTTCCTAAAAGCTAACCCGTATGCAATTGCCAGCACAAGGTAAAATATGACAATTGTCACTTTCGGAAAACCAGCACGTCCCAGATGAACGTGGGTGCGAAAAACTTCATTGAACAGAAAGCAACCTGCAAACATTGCCGAATATAAAATAAATCGATTTTCCGGGCGATTTGGCTGAAGAATTCTCAGCAATCCCAAGGTAAAAGCACACACCATTACTGATAAATAAAATAACATTTGAAACGCCAAGAAAAAGAAACCAGCACCCGGATACGTGGCAGAGCAAGGCGGCAAAAATAATCCTTTTACCGAGGAACCGAATAAACTCAGACACGCCGTCACTAGCCCAACTAATAGTAAGGTTAGGCTGTTGAACAAAAAAACTGTTTTATAATTTCCCATGACTCATGAGTGAAAACTACTGTCAAGCTCAGCTACTGTGGATTTAAATTGCACCTTGCAGGATGCGTCAGCTAGCTGTTTGACAGCATTGATAAACTAATCGCTGAGCCACCCTAAAAATTACCAATTCCCCTTACCAATTCCCAATTACTATCCGTGCAATTCTCCACTTGGCATAATTGTACTGCGCCACTGAGCTCCCGCTAAATTAGCAGTGGTCAAATCGGCTCTCATCAAATTTGTGCGGTGCAAAATTGCCTCCCGCAAATCTGTTCTAGCCAGGTAAGCATCAGTCAGATCGGTTTCAGTCAAATTTGCTTGATTAAAATTAGCTCGACTTAAATCTGCCCTCACCAAATTAGCTCGACTCAAATCAGCCATAACTAAATTAGCATTGCTCAATTTAACATCAGGAAGAAATGCACCGCGCAAATTAGCACCAGCCAATTCAGCATCAATTAATATAGCTCTTTCTAACTTAGCATTTGTCATAACAGCCCAAGAAAAATTTGTTTCTACCAAAGTTGCTTCAGTCAAAAATGTGCCATTTAAAATAGCTTCGCTCAAGTTCGCCTGAGTCAAATTTGCTTCCCGCAGAGATGCTTCAGTCAAATTCGCTTGACTGAGATTAGCTTTAGTCAAATCTGCACCTAGCAAATTGACGCCCCGCAAATCTGCACCTTGCAAATTTGCACTCCGCAAATTTGCACCCTCAAAAATTCGCGGCTCCTTACGCAAATTTGCACCGCGCAAGCAAGCGCCTCGCAAGTCTGTAGCTTGCAAATTGACTCCTCGCATATCTGCATCGCTCAAATTTGCATCGATAAAAATTGCTAAAGAGATGTTGGCTTTGCGAAAGTCTGCACCTTGCAAAGTCGCTCCGTGGAAGTCTGCATCGGACAAATTTGCTCCGCTCAAGTTGGCCTGATTTAAGTTAGCACCGCACAACTTGGCATTAGTTAAATTTGCGCTCTGAAGGTTAATTCTGCTCAGGTAGGACATCGTTAAGTTTGCACCCCAGAGGTCAGCACTGCTTAAATTTACGCCAATTAAATCCGCGCCGCTGAGGTATACGCCTCTGAGGTTCATACCTTGAAAATCTAGTTCTCCTGATGTATATCGCCTTAAAATTTCGCTGGCATTCATATTTGTTTTGAATCTGAGTAAAATATGCTATTACTTGAATTTTTGAATTTCAGTCTTTGTCTTGCAAACTTAGTTTTTGTGGCCGCAAACTTCTGTCGGGAGCATCTCAGTTTAGCCTTTTATAGTGCGAGCATCCCCGATCGGGGACGCTCGCAGGCTCAACAAAAAAACGCTTTTTGCCAAACTGAGATGCTTCGATTCTGTCGAGGGAATGTAATGAGTTTAATTCACAAATTCTTGAGTCCAAGCGACTGTTTTGTTACCTACCTGTCGCCCGTGAATTTTCACGCGAGTCAGATATTTTGATTTTAAAGTACACAGTTTTTTGTGAATGTATGTAGCTGTAGTCTCTTGGTTTGGTGATTCGGCAGACTCCAAAATAACGTGGAGCCAACCGTCTTTAAATCCGGCTATAGCGGTAATTCCTTTAGGCTTTAGCAATTGATTGATCAATAGGGCGATCGCCTTTGGCTTGCCTTGTTGTGCCATTTCCACAAGCTGATACTGATTTAATTTCTCTGGGGAATTTGGCGGCTCTGTTGCTGAACTGTGTTCGGCAATATTTTCCGAGGTTTCAGAAGGAGAGTACCCGCTTTCTTTTGACTCTACTTCCTTCAGGATTTCAATTAATTTGTCGGTAAATCCCTGAACTTGTTCTACATAATCTCTGAGATTTTTATATTTCAAATACAAACGTTCCTCTGGACTTTCCGTAGAAAATTTGCCGTTCAAGGCAGCTTCTAACTCGCTGAAGATCTTTTCTATTTGATCCGTTGCTGAGTTAGCGCTTTGACTGACCAATCCTGTCATTTCTTCTTCCAATCCCAACTTACGCTTGATGGAATCGCTAATATTGATAGTAACTGGAACGGTCGGATCGTAAATTTCGATAACTGTCGGGGTTTCGGAAACTGGTAAAGTTTCTACCAAGTCTTTTCCGAAATTTGCCGTAGAATTATTGCTGCTGGTTTCGGGTTGTTTAAACTTGGTATTTTCTGCCGTGTCTGGCACTAAGCAAGTCTGCTCTGGGTCATAATAATAGTGAGTGGGAGCCGCTTGAATGATGTGAGTAATATCGCCAGACTCAAAATAATCGTTGTCCCTGTCAACCGGCTCGTTTTCTTGATAAAAGCTGTTGTTTAAATGGGTTCGATCGTAATCTTCGGTAACGGAATCTTCGGCTCTATCGTGTTCTTTCTGTGGAAATTTTGCGTAACAATAATTCATCGCTTTGATAATCACGCTAGCCACTTGGTCGGATTCGTCTGTGTTGTCTAGACTGCCGGCCGTTCTGTACAACTGAGATTCGAGTTCGGGCAGGCTGCTGCAGACTTTAAACAGTTGTCGCAGCAGATTGTCAAGTTCTTGGCTTTTTAGCAGCATCCAGTCGCGCTCGCTAAAAGTGAACTGGTGATAAAGAGTAGAAAAAATGAGGATTTTCGCCCTCAGCGGATTTGTTTGCTGTAAAATTTTTTGTCGGACATCAAATAGATCTCCGGGGTCTCTTTCATTCAACTCCTCTGGTGGCAGTTCCGAACTAAAGTGTTCGTCAAATGCAGGTGCTTCGTAACCGCCAAAATTAGATATGTTTGTTTCTAATTTTGTGAAGTCTTGGTATTCGTAAAGCCTGCTCAGTTGGCAGACGATTTGATCTGCCATTAAAGCGTACTCGGTTTTTTTATTTACCTTGGCAACTAGACTGCTTAAAACTGCTTCAATATCTTCTAACTTGTTGTATTTAGCGCAGAGTTCTTGGATTAAACTCTTTACATCGGCGCTGGCGAGTTTGGTCGAATCGTTTTCCCAACACTCTTTACAAGCAAAAAATATAATTTTTTTTATGCGCGAGAGATTGATGTCTTGTTCTAATTCGCGAACAACTTCATCTAAAATAGATAAAGCTTGCATAGTTTTCCTCTCCAAAAAATACCCTGTCAGTCGATTTGAGCTTTGAGATTTGAGATTTGAGATTTACTTGCATTGCCAGTGATTCACCGGCACCCCAACTTGAGTCTAAAATTTTAGGAGTTCCACGACTATCCTGCGGGGGCTGCCGTTTTTGGGCGGGTCAAGATGCAGTGGATTTTCCATTTTAGATTTTTCGACTTGGCGAGCGTACAAGTTTGAGATTTTGGATTGACTTGCAGCTTTGCGAATCACCGGATTTCAGCAAGGGTCTAAAATTTTGCGATAATTCACTACTTATAGCAGTTCTCACTCTCGATGAGGTATCGATAGATCCCTCAATCTAAAATCTCAAATCTAAGCCTTTTGCTCACCTTTTTGAAATAGGCTATAAGTCGGGGCTTGTACTTGTTTCTTGCGGGTCAGCAATAAATAATACAATTATACCACATTTGATAAATGCAAGACTTTGATGCGATCGTAATTGGTAGCGGTATTGGCGGCTTAGTCGCAGGCTCGATGCTTTCTCGCTACGGGAAGCGGGTACTCGTCTGCGAGAGCCACACCATAGCGGGCGGGGCGGCTCACAGCTTTTGGCGCGGGGGATTTCACTTTGATTCTGGGCCTTCTTTTTATTGCGGTTTGAGCGATTCGCAGTCGCTCAATCCTTTGTCGCAAGTCTTGAATGTGTTGGAGGAATCGATCGCAGTAATTGCCTACGATCCGCTGGGCCATTACCATTTCCCTGAAGGAAGTTTGCCAGTTTATGCTAATGCGAGAAATTACTTAGATGCTGTAGCTCAATTCACACCGCAAGGCGCTATAGAATTGCAGCAATTTCAACAAAATCTATTAGTTGTGTATGACGCTTTGCGTGGAATTCCGGCTTTGGCGCTGAGATCGGACTGGCAGTTGATACCTGTGTTGCTGTCTCGGTACTCGCCTGCTTTGCTGAAGCTGTTACCGTCCGCCGGGGCGATCGGCAGTTCGGCTGGTACATTAATGGATAGAGACGTGCGCGATCCTTGGGTGCGGCGTTTGATAGATTTGGAATGCTTTTTGCTGTCGGGCTTGAAAGCCCACGAAACTGTCGCGCCAGAAATTGCTTTTATGATTGGCGAACGATCGCGAGTGGCGATCGAATATCCTGTAGGAGGCAGCGGTGCGATCGTCGATGCCTTAGTTCGAGGCTTGCAGCGGTGGGGAGGAAAATTGCGATTGGGAACACCAGTCGAGCAAATATTAGTTGAATCCGGCAAAACCACGGGCATTCGCTTGAAAAACGGCGAAATTATCCGCGCCCCAATTGTCATTTCAAATGCCACCGTTTGGGATACTTATACAAAGTTACTGCGGCCTGAAGATTTGCCAGGGAACTACCGAAAAACGGCTTTGTCGGTGCCAGCAATAAACAGTTTTATGCACCTGCATTTAGGCATTAAAGCCGACAAACTCGAAGGATTGACCGGCCACCACGTCGTCGTTCACGACAGTACAATTGACATTACAGTACCCGGAAATACCTGCATGATTTCAATTCCGACAGTGTGGGATAAAACTCTAGCGCCGCCCGGACATCATGCCATTCACGCTTATACATTGGAACCTTACGCAGGTTGGGAATACGGCGGCGGTTATCAGGAAAAGAAACAAGGGCGATCGCAATCTCTGTTCAAAGCTTTAGAAAAAATTATACCGGATTTGCGATCGCGAATAGTCTTAGAGTCGATCGGCACACCGCTAACCCACGCCCGATATTTGCGCCGATATCAAGGAACCTACGGGCCTGCAATCGCCGCCGGAAAAGGCACATTTCCCGGGCCGCAAACCCCAGTCAAAGGCTTGTATCGGGTGGGAGACAGCACCATGCCGGGAATTGGCGTTCCCGCCGTCGCAGCATCGGGTATTTTGTGCGCCAACACCCTGGTAAATTCCGATATTACTGCACAATTTTTGTAAACTAGCAGCAACAAATTTGTAGTGAAGACTTTAGTCCTCTTTAAAATTATCAGAGGACTAAAATCTGCAGGATCGAACACTTTATCCACCAGCGGCAAAACTGCCCATAATTGCGATCGACAAAGCCAAACCTGGCAACAGCAGCACTACTAACATCAAAGCATCGTGCGAACTCATAACTTTCTCCTGATACCAACGTTCGACATCCTATCACAAGCGCCCAGATTTCGCCACGTCCTTAACAATTAAAACCGACATATAGATTCAGGATTGACAGGACAAATCTTATTCACAATCGGATTTCCGCGCAAGTCAAGCGCCGTCAACCTTTGCAAATATTGCAGCCAACCGATTTCAGAAATTTGATTATTGTACAAATCGAGCAAAAATAAATTATTCAAAGCTTGTAGCGCCCCAGCCTCCGAAATCCGATTGTTGAACAGATAAAGTTGAGTCAAATTAGTTAACGATTTCAGC
The DNA here is from genome assembly GCF_963890365.1 of Tychonema sp. LEGE 07196. Taxonomy (NCBI): domain Bacteria; kingdom Bacillati; phylum Cyanobacteriota; class Cyanophyceae; order Oscillatoriales; family Microcoleaceae; genus Tychonema; species Tychonema sp. LEGE 07196. Next base: position 27,752 of record NZ_CAWPRX010000047.1, read on the forward strand.
GGACTGATGTCTGATATTTGATTGTTACCTAGGTTTAGTTCAACTAAAGCAGTTAAATCTGCCAAAGGACTAATATCAGATATTTGATTTTGGAATAAAACTAATCTTTTTAAATTAGTTAAAGCTTGTAGCGGAGTTAAATCAGATACTTTATTCTCGAACAAAAATAGCGTGTGTAGATTTTTCAAAGAAGCCAGCGGGCTGATGTCTGAGATTTTGTTTTGGTAAAGATAGAGGATTTTGAGTTCAGTTAAATTTGCTAAAGGAGCGAGATTATTAATTTGATTTGTGTAGATAATTAGCGTTTTTAACTTAGTTAAATTTTCCAAGGAACTGATATCGGATATTTGATTGTCAAACAAGACAAGTTCCGTAAGATTAGTTAAAGCAGCTAGGGGAGTGATGTCTGATATTTGATTGGTATCTAGAACGAGTCTAGTCAGATTAGTAAGAGATGAAAGTGCGCTGATATCTGATATATGATTGACATCCATTACCAGAGTTTTCAGTTTAGTTAAAAATTGCAGGGGAGTGATGTCAGATATTTGATTGCTGTCGAGTATGAGACTCGTAAGTTGAGTGAAAGATGAAAGGGGACTGATATCGGTAATTTGAAGTTGTTTGAGGTTGAGTTCTGTTATACTAGAAAGCAGTTCGTTAGCTCGATCGCATTCGGCAGTATCTGATATTTGCAACAGTATATCTACGGTATGTTTCGCACCGGGAGAAAGATTTTCTTTATGCTTGCACCAATCAGGAAAATTACTATAAGTTGTTGTCATGAAATTTGATATAGCAATCCTTGCAGGAGTCGTCAATATTTTTACCCCACCCCAACCCTCCCCGCGAGTTCGGGGAGGGAGTAAGAAATTCACAAATGATTTAGGATTGCTATATAGCCTTTCTGAGAAAGATGAGGTACTATCCGGGATAGGGCATAGGGGATAGGGCATAGGGAATAGGGCATAGGGGATACTTCACCACGCTTGAGAACCGCTAGATTTCGGATTTTAGATGTCATTCCTAAACGCATCAGCACCTTCCAAATATAGTTTTCTAAGGTTCGTAGTGCGGTTAATCGATCGCACATGACATAAGTCTTAGATTTGGGATCAGTATAGCAACTATTTTTAATTTGTGAATTAAATTTTTGGCATATTTTGATAATTTTTAGCAAAAATTGTGTAAAGTAATCTTAACAGTCTTGATTCTATCGCATTTTGCAGGAGCAAATACCAAACTATGACACCAGAACTAATTTTCGATGCGGGTAATCTGTTTGTTTTACCTTTTTGGGCAATTATGATTTTATTACCCAACTGGGGAATTACCAGAAAAGTAATGAATTCCTTTATTCCGTTTGTGGTGCTCGCCCTCTTGTACATATATTTATTTGGTAGCAGTCTGACGGCGGAAAATGCGGCGGCTTTGTCCAATCCAAAACTAGCAGATATTGCTAAATTTTTGGGAGAAGAAACGGCGGCGGCTACGGGATGGATTCATTTTTTAGTGATGGATTTGTTTGTCGGGCGATGGATTTATTTGGAAGGACAGCGGACAGGAGTTTGGACGGTTCATTCTTTGGCTTTGTGTTTGTTTGCAGGGCCGATGGGATTGCTTTCCCATATTGTAACTGCTTGGATTACTGCCAAGTTTTTTCCGAATTCTGAGGCGGCGGCAAGTGTTATATCAAATCCGTTAGCATCGGAATAGTAAATTCAGGCGTTGACTGTTGACTGTTGACTGTTAACAGTCAACTTCATGAGGATTGCAACCGGAATTGATATCACTTCACAGGACATTATCTGCGTTTATCGGTGTTGCATCTACCTGACATCTGCGGTTGCTGTATCAATCCCGTGATTTATGCAATTGTTCGTTTATTCAACAGTAGACACAAGGCGCGCCCTAGGAAGTCAACAGAATTTTAAGAAGTGGCTAGGGGCAGGACTAAGCGGGCGACAATTGCATTATTTTCTAACCTTTCTAAGGAAAATTCTCCCCCCATTAAGCGTACCACTCGCTGACAAATTAAAAGATTTTGGACGATCGACCTATGTGACGAAACGGCCAGTATATCGTGGTGGGAACCGCCGTTGAAAGCAGCAATTAACTGTCGATCGCACTTTCGACCGCTATCGAGCACAGACACCTCTAACAAATCTTCCCCCAACAGTACAGAACGAATCTCAATCTTGTCACCAACTCCAGAGCGCCTGCAAGCCAACGCCAGCAATTCGCACAGGATCAAATCCAGCTTGATGCTGTCAGCGCGAACGCTCAAAGTCTTGCCCGCAGACACCGACACAGCAGCCTCCGTGTTGACTTCCAGCAAGACTTGCGACTGTTTGATACCGGCGGCCGCGCGATCGAGCGATCGCCTCAACCAAGCGCTCACAGACACCGCATCTTGTGCAAATTGCAGCCGCCACTGTTCGTGCTTCAACATCAAATGAGTTGACCCCAAAGCATTGCCCATTTGTCGCAAAACCTGTTGGTAGCGCAAAGTTTTCAGAGCATCCTTTTGTTCCTTCGCCGACTGCAAAATCGACTGGCTCAACTCCCCCAACTCCTTCATCCCCGCTCCCACAGTGCGGTAAAAATCCTCGAAACGGCGCAGCTTGTACCAGTTGAGCATTTCCAGATCCAATCGCTGCGACTCAGTGGCAGATTGCACCGCCAAATACCTGTGCCACCAAGCCAACTGAGACACCATCGAACTCAGTAAATTCACCGACAACTCAGACCACTGGCGGCCCTGAGCGTCGGCAACCACCACAATGCCCGTCGGAGCGTGTTCTGGGGCTGTCTGCAGTGCCACCGCCATAATTTCGCCAATTCCCGGACTGCGGAGCCACCGCTTCGTCGCCAGCGGGACTTGGCTCAAGTTCAGTTGCAGCAACCCTCTTTGCGCCAGGGTTTGCTGGATCAAAGCATCCGTTTGCACGGGAATCTCGGCATCGGGATTGAGGGCAAATACGGGATTGGCCGCTACCGCTGCAGAGATTGAGCCCAACTCCTGGCCCGGATGCCAAGTAATGATGGCTACTAAAGGACAGGAAATTATCTGGGAAATTTGTTGAGCAAAGTTACCGTCGAGCTTTTGCAGCGGCAACTCTGGGAAAATTACAGGCGAAGCAGATTTCTGTTGCCCGAATTGCACCTCGCCAGAATGCTGCAAAACCGCTAACCCAGATTTGAGCGATCGCGAGAATTGCTGATATTTATCGATTTGGGAACTTTGCTGCCAAGAGTGCAAGATTAATCCTAGCTGTTGGCTGACTATTTCAACTAATTCTCGCTCCGCGCGCTTCCAAGTACGAGTGGCGCTGTGCCCAACAACCAGCAAACCCTCGATCGATTTTTGATTTTCGACGGGCGATTTGGGATCGCTGTTTTCGGACTTTGCCGTTTTCCCCCTAGTGTTCGATGCCAAAAGCGATCGCACCCCCGACTCCGCCAGCACTTCCCGCCAAGCTCCCAACCGCCCGTCTTCCTCCCAATTTTCAATCCCCAGAGGTTCCCCGCACTCTTGCAGCAGCAGCCTGTCAGCCGCATCGAGAGCTTTGAGCGGCGAAGGCACTGGCCTGCGGTTGCGGGGCAGATTTTGGGAGACAATTTCAAAGCAATTTTGTTCTTCACCGTACAGCAACAGCAAAAAATATTCGCATTTGAGCCGAGAGCACAACTTTTCGGCAGTATTTTTCAAAGTCGCCTCCCAGTCAGCATCGCTGTAGATGGCGCGAGCAATGCCGGCAGTTAAATCTCGATCGAGCTGTGTTTGCTCAATTTTCTCCTCCATCTCCGACAGAGGAGCAGTCAAAGCCACCAACTCCGCCACTCCCCGCAAGTAATGTTTTTCATTGTCTTGCCAAATCCGCGCCTCCGTCGCTTCCACGGCCAGAAATCCCAACAATTCGCCTTCGGAAACAATCGGCGCAGCCAACAGAGAGCGAGCGCGGATTTGCTGCATCAACCGCCCAGTCAGCTCAGTTTTCAAAGAACTGTGAGATTCACCGATCCAAACCATTTGTTCTGCAGTCAAAGCCTGATAAAATTCGCCCAAGTCTTGCACCGTGATGCCCGAAGCCGGTCGCTGGGGGCCCAAACCCGGAGACACTTGGCGGTTGCTGACTCTGCGCCAAAAATAGCGCCGCTCTGCCTCGAACCAATAAACATTAGTCCGCGCCGGCTCGATAAATTCATGGGCCTGTTCTACTACCGCTTGCAAGTATTGATCGAGCGATCGCAATTCCCGCAACTGCGAAATCAGCGCTAATAGAGACTCATCCGGGTGTTTGACTTGTTCTCGCTGCCAATCTTTTTCTATTTGATAAAGAGCAGTTGCCAGCGCTCCAAATACGATCGCCAACTGCGTTTTTTCCTCCGACTTTGGCGACGCTCCCCACTGATCCGTCCCCAGCAAAATCACGCCGTAGCAGCGGTCTTTGTAGCGCAGCGGAAACAGAGTCGTGCCTTGAACGTTGAAAGTTTGAGCTGCCTTGCGCCATTCTCCCGCTCTATTTTCCGATCGCAAATCCGGGACTCCCACCGGGCGCAGTTGAATCACCACTTGTTCGAGCAAATCCCCCGGATTCAGGGCAAACCGCTGTTTGAGAAAAGACAAGTCGCCGTTAGGAGTCATGCCGCCTTTCCCGAACAATCGGTGAGCTTGTCGATCGTACAACCCGATCCAAATCAACCGCCAATCAAATTCCGCCTGCAAGTAACCCAGAGTGGTTTCCAGCAACACTTCCACATTCTCCTCTTCTCGCAGAGTTTGGAGAACGCGCTCCAGGCCCGCCATTTGTTCGTCTAAATCCTTCGATCTTTGCTCATGCCCCATTTTCCAACTTCCCCACACCTTTGTCCAATTTCAAATTACCAACTTAAAAAAATTAAAAATTAAAATTAAAAACAATCAACCTATAATATAATCGTCTCAATTATGATTCAATCTCAAACATTAGATAAAGTCGATCGCAAGTTGAAGTAAAAATCTTCGCTTCATTGTCGTCGGCTTTTGAATATTTTTATTTCCCTTCTAATTTCTCATTTGTCAAGTGCCCCAGGACAAGTCATTGGATATCTATCAATCTAGCGTGCGCCCGCTGTTGTTTTCCGTATTGAAAACCGACGCCGAGTGGCTGCACAACCGCACTCTCCAAATTCTCGAACTCGCAGCCAGAACCCAGTCAAACCCAGCAACCAGCCAAATGCTCTGGCGATTGCAAAAATCTTTGGGAGTGCAAGATTCTCGCCTCGAACAATCGAAGTGGGGAATAAGCTTCAAAAACCCTGTCGGTTTGGCCGCCGGATTTGATAAAAACGGCCAAGCAGCAGACATTTGGGCAAATTTTGGCTTTGGCTTTGCCGAGATGGGTACAGTCACCAGCCAAGCGCAGCCGGGAAACCCCCAACCTCGCTTGTTTCGCTTAGAGGCTGACAGCGCAGCCCTCAACCGCATGGGCTTTAACAATCAAGGAGCCGCAGCAATGGCCGCCCGGTTTGAAGCTTCCCAGAAACACTCAAAATCCGAGGCATCGCGTTCCATGCCTCAGTCACCTTACCCGATCGGCATCAATCTCGGTAAATCTAAGGTAACACCGTTAGAGCAGGCAGCCGCCGATTATTTGGAGAGTTTTAAGCTGCTCAAAGATTGGGGGGATTATTTTGTAGTCAACGTTTCATCTCCAAATACGCCTGGATTGCGATCGCTCCAAGATGCTGCGGGGCTTAGCACAATTTTGGAAATTTTGCAACAAGAAAACCGGGGAATCAAGCCAATTTTAGTCAAAATTGCGCCGGATTTGGAGATGGAGGATATCGCATCAATCCTCGACATCGCCAAAACCTACCAACTAGCAGGAATTATCGCCACAAACACCACCATCCGGCGCGACGGATTGACAACCCAAATATTGCCAGAAACCGGCAAACCAATCACCGAAGAAGCCGGCGGAATTAGCGGAATACCAGTGCGGGGGCGATCGACAGAAATCATCCGATTTATCTGGCAATATACAAAAGGCGAACTACCCATAATAGGAGTTGGCGGCATTTTCACCGCCCAAGATGCTTGGGAAAAAATCGCCGCCGGCGCGAGTTTAATTCAAGTCTACACCGGCTGGGTATACGAAGGCCCTTGGATGGTGCGCCGAATTTTGGAAGGTTTGCTGCAAAAATTAGATGAAAAAGGATTTAATTCAATTTCCGAAGCCGTTGGTTGCGAAAATATTAAATAATTCCTCGTTACCAGGCTCTAGCTGATAATGCAGATAGGCAAGGCTCTGCCTCTATTTGCCGGATACAATATCAATTTTCTGCATCTTATTAAAATCAGAAAAATAATTATGAACACACAAGAAACTGGAGTTCCCCGAAACACCATGTCAGGCAGCTTGTTGCTGGCTAAAAACTTAGGTTTTGAGCCTAAAACAGTCATAGATGTCGGTGCAGCATTGGGAACTTTTAACCTCTACGAAACCTTCCCGAATTCGCGACACTTACTAATTGAACCCATCGCCGAAAATGAACCTTATCTCGCCAAAATTTGCCGGAAACTCCCAAGTGCAGAATATATTATTGCTGCCGCCACCAAAAAATCGGGAGTTTTCACACTCAATGTCAGTCCCGATATGGTGCACTCTTCAATTTCCGAAAATCGCGTTACCGACAGCAGCAATCCTTATTTGAGAAACATACCTGCAATTACGCTGGACGGAATATGCAGAGAAAGAAATTTACCAGGCCCGTATTTAATTAAAGTCGATGTAGACGGACAGGAATTAGATGTTTTAGCGGGAGCAACGGAAATTTTGCAGCAGACTGAATATGTAATTATTGAAGTTACTTTATTTGGTCAAATGTATGATGTCATGAGTTTTATGAAGTCCCAAGGATTCGCAGCTTACGATATTGTTGATTTGGGATATCGTCCGATTGATGCAGCATTGTGGCAAGTTGACATGGCTTTTGTCAAAGAATCTGGTCGCTTTAGAAGAGATAGTCATTACGCGACAGGAGAGCAGGATATCGAACAAGTTAACTCGTATCTCAAAGCTTATCGGGAAAATTTCATCAAGCATATTGAAACTAATTACAGCGATGCTGTAGAGCCGGAACCGCAGGTGAGTCAAGCTGTTTTGAGCGATGAATATGTAATCATTTAACTCAAGTTTCTCGGAATGGGGAATTAATATCATTTCCGGTTGAATCGGCATTGTTCAAACAGCCAACAGCCAACAATCAACAGTCAACAGTCAACAATCAACAGTCAACAGCTTACAAACTTAAAAAAGGTATATTGACTACTTCTCCGGCAATTTCTCCTAATTGCACTTTTAGCCCTGGACCGCCCGCTTTTGTGCGGATGTAAGCAAGACCAAAAAAACCGGATTCGGTTTGCACAAAACTGGTGAGTTTGCCGACTTTTTCTTCTGCGATTGTGATGACTGTTCCGGGTGCAACTGCGCCGCTCAATTCCACGCCCCAAAGTTCCTGTTTTACTCCTTTGTAGGTGTTCAATCTGGCAATTGTTTCTTGACCGATGTAGCAACCTTTGTCGTAGGAAATGGTGTTTGACAAACGGGCTTCTAGGGGGTTGTAATCGCCGGTGAGTTCAAAATCGGGGGCGGGGCGGCCTTGTTCGATTCGCAGTTGTTCCCACACGCGATCGCCCATCGGTACGGCCCCAGCTTTGACCAATGCTTTCCACAAGTGGGCTGCATCGCTGGCTGGCGCAATTAATGTGTATCCGGGAGTGGCTAAACCGCTACCAACAGCAACTCGAACGCCTCCTCGATCTCCCTCTTGGTAAGGGGGAGAAAGAGGGGAGTTTTTGATCGTTTTGTGAGTAGCGTAGGGTTGATTTTCCAGTTCGCTAACTCCGAGTTTTTCTAATAGTTGAGTGCTTTCCGGGCCGAGGAGACTGAAAGCGATTGTTGTATCGGTTAAATCTGTTAATTCTACGCTATCCATTGGGAAAATGTAGCGATCGAGCAATTCGAGGAGTTGGCGGCGGCGGTTGGCTGAAACTAGCAGCAGTACAGCATCTTCTGTAGCATAGGCGGTGGCGAGGTCGATCGTCCGGGCGGTGGATGTGAGGAAAACGGTGTCGCAACCTTGACCGGGTTTGAGTATGTTAAAGTTATTGGTGCTTTGATTGTGCAGGAATCGCAGGCGATCGCTATCTGAGATTTGAATGCGTCCCCAGTGAGTGCGATCGTACAAAGCCGCACCTTGTTTTGTTGCTGCGATGGCGGCTGCGTCGTTACCAAAACTGACGGGGACTGTTTCTGCGGTTGTTAATTCTGCAAATGTAGCGCCGGCTGCGGCTTGAATGTCGTGCAATTCTTGAATCATAAGATTTTGTTTGTTGGCTGTTGACTGTTGGCTGTTAAGAGGGCGGGCACGGGGGCACAGCCCCTACTGGCTAATGACTACTGACTACTGACTACTGACTACTGACTACTGACTACTGACTCAAATTAGCGAAGATTTCTTGTATTAATTGACTGGCTTTGGTATCAAGACGATTCCAATCTACATCGCCAGTGTCTTCTTCAATCAAGCTAGTATCAATGACAACTTCTTGGCTTTGCATTGGAGTGTGGCCTGGTGGGTAGTTGACAAAACAGATTTGATAGCAAAGTTCCCAAATATCGACGGATTTTTGCTCGCCTTGATGCTCTAAAATTAGTTGATAGCCGGGAATTGGAACTTCCACGTTTTGATAAGTTCCCGTCCAGGGGGACTCCTCTAATTGTTTGCGGATGTTGTCGAGGACTCGGATCATGGCGGGCTGCATGAGAAGTTCAGCTTGCTTCCAGGCGATCGGGCTAGTTATTTTAGGCTTCATATACATCGTTCTAAAAAAATTTATAAATTAATTTTCCTGCATTGGGTACTAAATTCTGGGACATCTGCCACAAAATGTTAAATTCACTTTAATACAAAAGACAGGGCTGTTGAAACTGCGTTTATCACAACAAAACCCACCTGCTGTGGGTTGAATGCGATCGCCCTTAAAATTACGTTACTCTCTTTACACCGCGACTGAAGGTTCGGCGATCGAGCGTAGCCGAAGCAAGTAGAAAGGTCGATTCGCGAACCAAAGTTTCTGTAAACCAGGTTTCAACAGCCGTTTTATCTTCTTTTCAATTGGGTATGGGCGATGTAGGATTTGAACCTACGGCATCCTGCGTGTAAAGCAGGCGCTCTACCACTGAGCTAATCGCCCAATTGCGCTTACAGGGATTTATCATATCACAGTATCCCAGAAAGATCAACTAAAAAAATCATAAACTTTCAATGCCCTCTGGCCGCACGCACGATCGAATCACTCTATGGAGTTTGCCCTTGGTGGCAGCCCTCACCTTTGGCCATACTCAGAGCAGCAACCTGACTTTGCTCGTTTCCGGCAGCTTTTTATTCGGCGGGCTGATGTTTGGCCCCGACTTGGATATCTACTCCTGCCAGTATCAGCGCTGGGGATGGTTCAAGCCGATTTGGCTCCCCTACCAAAAAAGCTTGCGCCACCGCTCTTTTTTGTCCCACGGGCCTCTAATCGGCACTGCTTTGCGAATCTTGTATCTCGCGATTTGGATCGCGGTTTTCGGAGTGTTGGGATTGGTAATTGCTGAAAAAATTGGAAATTTAGCCGGAAATTGGCAGTCAGCGGTTTTGGGTTACGGGCGATCGATCTCGGAACACTACATCGAAATTTTAGCAGTTTACATCGGTCTCGAATTGGGCGCGATGAGTCACTATTTGAGCGATTGGGGCGGCTCGGCTTACAAAAGATTCAAAAAAAAAGGATTGAGCGGGTTGCGCCCTCCTAAGACGATTAAAAGGCGCAAAATCAAAGCTCCCCGCCGCACATCTAGCAAATCTAACAGGTGAACAAGTAAATCCACTTATAGATTAAACGTAAAATATGGCTAGCGCTCAAGCTTGCTGTCTTCCGTCTTCCGTCTTCCGTCTTCCTTCTTCCTTCTTCCCTCGGACTTCTTCCGACGGACTTACATCCGTGACATCCGTGACATCCGTGACATCCCGTACATTGCTCGTTGCCGAACTTCCTTCTTCCGTCTTCCTTCTTCCATCTTCCATCTTCCATCTTCCTTCTTCCTTCTTCCTTCTTCCATCTTCCTTCTACTTAAGGTAAATTTTAATGTCTAATTCCCACAGTCGATCGCTCGCTGCACTCGAAAACTTGATAGAAGTTGTGGCGGCGTTGCGATCGCCCGACGGCGGATGTCCTTGGGATTTAGCCCAAACTCCCCAAACCCTAATTCCTCACATCATCGAAGAAGCCTATGAAACCGCCGACGCGATTCGCAAAGGAGATCGAGAGGCGATCGTCGAAGAATTGGGCGACTTGCTGTTGCAGGTAATTCTGCAAGCTCAAATTGCCAGCGAATCCCATCAATTTACCTTCGCCGAAATCGCTGGGGGAATTACCGAAAAACTGATTCGGCGACATCCCCACGTTTTCGGGGATGTAGAAGTTAACAGCGTGGATGAAGTTAACGAAAACTGGGAAAAAATCAAAGCAGCAGAAAAAGGCACAAATTCGGAAAAGCCACCAACCTTAGCCTCGAAAATGAGCCGTTATGCTAGCACTTTGCCTCCCATCGCCGCTGCGGCAAAAATCTCTCAAAAAGCTGCGGAAGTGAGTTTTGATTGGGACGATGTAGACGGTGTTTGGGATAAGTTTCATGAAGAAATGGCAGAATTTGAACACGCTCTCAAACACGAGGACAAGGCAGCACAGGAGTCGGAATTGGGAGATATTATGTTTGTGTTGATTCAATTGGCTCGCTGGCACAATTTAGATGCGTCGGCTGCTTTGCACGGAACGAGCGATCGCTTCGTGCAGCGGTTTGCTAAAGTTGAGGCTGCGTGCGATCGACCTTTGTCGGATTATCCACCCGAAGAGTTAGACGCTTTGTGGCAGCAAGCTAAGGCAATTCTGGCGAAACAAAAGGGCCAGAGGTAATCAATCACCGCAGATAAACACAGATCAAATGACATCAGCGTTCATCCGCTAATATCTGCGGTTCAAAACTCCCCATCTCAATAATTTGGTTGCATCAGTTCAGATGTCAGCAATCAACTACTCATAAAGCTTTGCATCGTTGTACGGCGGATGTTCGCACGCAATGTAAAGCGCGTTTGTGGGTTCTAGCGCTTCCGCTGTCACCGGATCGATCGGCTTGAGGACAAAGCATAACAGAGAGAGCGATCGCCAATCCAAACTTTCTAACTTCCCGCGTTCGTAGCGACTAACAGTAGCATTACTAATACCGACATCTTTTGGTACAGGATCTCCTGCTGTCCGAAACAGAGCGGCCTCATATTCTTTTGTGACCATTTCTGTTTCAATAATTGACCAGCCCCGAATCTCTCTAGCTGCTTTCAGAAGTTTGCCCAATCTACCGAGTCCTGTATCTGTAAATCGCACAGGGCGCAGTTTTTCCCGATCGACGACAGCCTTAAAGTCAAGAAATCCTGGCATTTTACAGATCCAATTTAACTATTATGTCAATCCTACGCCTCGACGTTTGGGTCCCAAAATTCAGTTCCGACCAAAAGTAAGTCTTCTAGAGTAAGCAACCGCTTTTCAACCGGGTGAACTGGTTCGAGAACATCGAGGAACAGCCACAAAAGATCGGGTGCAGGCTTGTTGTAATAGCCATTTTCGATTCTCGAAATGCCTGCAATGCTGACCCCCAAAACTTTCGGCAAAGGCTCTCCCCCTAGATTGTAAAATTGAGCCTCATGCTGCTTGGTCTTTTCGCTCAGTTCGTGAACGCTCCACCCCCTAGCTTCCCGCCACGAACGCAGGAATTTACCCAACCGCCGCAGGCCGGTATCAGTAAATCTCCGTCTCAAGTATTCTTTTTCTCGCTTAGCTTCTGCTACAACCATCAGTCATCACCTATCTGCATAAAGCTAAGCTATCACGCCTGACTTTCTAGTTTCATTTTTTAAGTTTGCAAGTAAAGCATATTGTGTTACAATGTTGGAACAAAGATAAATAGACAGCCATGACAGCATTATTTCGCCGCATCCAACCCTCGAAAAAGCTCCGGATCACCGTCAGGTCGCTCGCCCAATTCCTCAAAATCAACCACAATCTGATTAAGCGAGTCGAATCCTGGGCTTATGTGGTGTTTGTGCATCGGCGAGACAAAGGCGGACTATTTATTTCGTACCGCAGGCTGGAAGAGTGGCAAAATGCGATCGCCCACCAAATCCAAACTTGCCCCACCCTTTCGCAACTTTCACAGCTCAAAACTTCGATTCAGTACGACACCCGGAAATTCAAAAAACAATACCTTCAAAAAACCCTTGACTTTTTGAATCAGATGTGTGTTGAAAGACAAGACGTTCTCGAAATGTGGGAAAGCTCAAACAGCATTGCTTCGTAGCAGAAATCAGGCAGATTCCCTAACAATAGCAACCGCGCCCAACGGTGAAGACGGTGTTAATTGCTCAAACCATTGCGTTCGATTCCTTCTTCCCTCGGACTTCTTCCGACGGACTTACATCCGTTACATCCGTTACATCCCGTACATTGCTCGTTGCCGAACTTCCCTCGGACTTCTTCCCTCGGACTTCTTCCCTCGGACTTCTTCCTTCTTCCCTCTTCCTTCTGCAAAAACAAAAGCGAAACATTTGCGAGCAATTGCGAGATAAAATCACCCCAAAAATCACCCGCAAACGATCCGCTACATCGATCGCGATTTCGATCGGCAAAGCAATTAAGACATCGCTTGAGCGATATAATCAAAATAAGGAGCAGCTTCCTTAGCATCATCTTGATTTAGCAAAGCCAAAGCAGCTTCCTTCAAACAGCGGATAGCTTCCACCATGCCAGGAACAGGAACGCCCAGAGAATTGTACATTTCCCGAACGCCAATCAAACCAATACTTTCGATTGGCTCTTTGTCACCTGCCAAGATACCGTAGGTAATCAGGCGCAAGTACCAGCCGTAGTCGCGCAGACACAAAGCCCGTTCGCGCTGGCCGTAAGCATTACCACCGGGAGAGATAAAATCAGGGCGTTTTTTCCAGAGTTTTTTGCTAGCTTCTTCAACAATTTTTTTCTCACTGTCAGACAGCGCAGTAGCAATACGCACCCGCTGTTCTCCCGTCTTAAAAAAATCATTGATGCTTTGGAGTTCGCCGGTACTGGGATAACGAAGTTCGTCATCGGCTTGGAGAATTAATTGGCTAACTACGCTCATTGTTATTCAAATTTGAGGATATTTGAGAAAAACATTCATTGACATTCCCATCTTTTTAAGATGAGATTCCTACTGAGGATACTTACCTTGCTGCTAACATTTATCAATCTTAGAAGTAGGCGGTAAATCTCAGTAAGCGTTATGCTTAGTGACTAAGCCAGTTTCCTTGTGTCCCAAGGTACTGTGGGAAAAATTCAAAAACTGCGATTGAGAGTTTGAATGCCGGCAGACATTTAGACTGTTTGACGAGTTTTGGCTGCTTGGCCCTAATAGCATATCGCACAGGTTCGATCGAGGGCAATCTACCGGCGTTACAGCAGCCGGGGCTCGGAAGCAGGAATACACTCTGCAATTGAGCTTGAGTGCGATGGCTTACTTCAATCTGAGACAGCGATCGTGCGTTACTATCTGAAATTTTACCACGACTGCTTCTAACGGCTTCCAAAACTACTCAGGTATTTGTTAATGACCAAATCTAAATTTTCCACGCGCAACTCGACGAAAGTGGCCAACCCTTGTCAGCAAGGTCAACTGGTTGAGATAGAAATTACCGACTTGACAGACACCGGCGACGGCGTTGGCCGAAGCGGCGAACTCGTGGTGTTTGTGCCCGATACCGTGACGGGCGATCGCATCCTAGCGCGCCTCGTGCAAGTCAAATCCACCTATGCTACAGGTAAGCTGGACACACTTCTGGAAGCATCCGAACACCGAATCCGAGCCAACTGCATTGTCGCAGATAAGTGCGGCGGCTGTCAGTGGCAGCACGTAGACTATGAATATCAGCTTGCAGCCAAGCAAAATCAAATTATTCAAGCCTTAGAACGGATTGGCGGATTTAGCAATCTGCAAGTCGATGAAATATTAACGGGAAAAATCGAAGGATTTCCCCAATTTTTGGGATACCGCAACAAAGCAACTTATCCGGTAGCAATTTCTGCCACAGGTCAAGTGCAAGCAGGTTACTATCAAAAAAGCACGCACAAATTAGTCAATCTCAATCAGTGTCCGGTGCAAGACCCGCGCCTCAATCCGTTATTAAAAGAAGTCAAAGAAGACATACACTGGAGAGATTGGCCAGTCTACGACGAAAAGAAACATACAGGAGAACTGCGTCATTTGTCCTTGCGAATCGGACGGCGCACGGGAGAAATGCTGCTAACTTTAATAGTTCGCACGGGAGACTTGCCGGGAATTGAAGCACAAGCGGCTGAGTGGCTGAAACAGTATCCTCAACTTGTAGGTGTTTGTTTGAATGTGAATTCAGCTCAAACTAATGTAATTTTTGGTGCGGAAACTCGCTGCATTGCCGGTCAGTCCGATCTGCGAGAAAAATTTGCGGGTTTGAACTTTCAACTAAGGGCAGATACTTTTTTCCAGGTAAATACTGAGGCGGCCGAAGGGTTGTTGCAGGTGATTGTCGGGGAATTGAATTTGCAGGGAAATGAGGTTTTGGTTGATGCTTACTGCGGAATTGGGACTTTTACTTTACCGCTGGCCAAACAAGTCAAAATAGCGATCGGTTTAGAAGTGCAACCTGTGGCGATCGAGCAAGCTAAGCTAAATGCTGAATTAAATGATGTGAAAAATGTCGATTTTCAGGTGGGAACTGTAGAGAGTTTGCTGCCTGCTTTGGGATTGATACCGGATATTGTGTTGTTAGATCCGCCGCGTAAAGGGTGCGATCGCGCGGTGTTGGAAACAATTAAGGAAATCAAGCCAAATCGGATTGTGTATGTTAGCTGCAAGCCTGCTACTTTGGCTCGCGACCTGAAGATTTTGTGCGAAAATGGGGATTATAAGTTAGCGCGGGTGCAGCCGGCGGATTTCTTTCCTCAGACTTCTCATGTGGAGTGTGCGGCGTTTTTGGTGAGGTGAATGAAAGGGCGATCGTTTTTTAGTTAAATTCAATCATCAGCATCGGTGAACAGGGCTGACAAATCTCGATAACCACTGACTACTCGAAAAATCTCTACATCTGGTCCGATCGGCATATAGAGGATGAGATAGTTGTCTGTAGAGAGACTGCGAAGCAAGGGTAAAATTTCGTTTCTTTGTCGTCCAATATTGGGAAATTGAGCAATTTTGGCGAATTTAGCGTCAAGATTGCTTAAAAAGCGATCGGCTCGATCGAGTCCCGATCGACTAGCGATGTAGTCTGCAATTTGCTCAATGTCTTGAATTGCGGGTTGGGTGAGGCTTGCATTGTGGACTCATGCTTCTGAGGAAGTGTAACGCGAACGCAAATTAGCTCGAATTTGTGCCATTGCGGTTGCACCGTCTACGACTTCACCGTGTTGAGATGCTTGCTGACCAATCAGTGCGTCTTGTTGGAGTTCTTGCAGTCGTCCTTGATAAATGTCTTGCTGTTGTTCGAGTAGTTTAATGGCTGCGAGGATAACGTCGATCGCACTGTTGTATTTACCAGTCGTGAGTTGGCGCTGCACTAGGGCTTCGGCTTCAGGTGGCAAAACAATTTGCATGGTGTTTGAGATGAGGGGTGTTTATTTTATTGTAGGCGATCGCCCTTCAGTTAGATTGGTTTGTTGAGGGGCGATCTTTTGTATCCATGTCTTCTGTCATTGTTGCTTCTGAAAGCGAAGGTAATGTTAGTTGGAGGTGAATGTCAATTGTTATGGTATGAGTTTGATTATTCAAACCTATGTTAACTATGTTTACTAACGGAATTTGGGGTGAATAATTGCTTGAGTGAGATTTAACAGAGGGCATAGTTTTATATCCAGCTTCCTCTAGCCAGTTATGAATATTTCTCCAGTTGCTTACCTTTTCGTTAGGTACATCTGTAATTTTTTTGAAGTATTGATATAAAGTTTTAGATACATAAACCTCAACACCTTTACGACTTTGATGGAGTTGGCTAGCTATTTCCGCAGGACTGTGACCGCAGAGCAAACCTCGGAGAAAAAGCTTTTCTCGTTCTGTAAGTCCCTTTCTGGCACGAGGAGATACTTGCCACTTGGCTTCTGCCATAGCTTTGTAGAGCCTTTCCAAGTCCCAGTTATTCGCAGCTTCGGCAAACATCTCGTCGCTGGATGTCATCGCAGTATGTCTCGCTTAGTTGATAGCTAAAGCCTAACTAAAATTATAGCTTTGGCTAGTTGCTATCTGAGTATAACTTAGTTTATCATTGCTGAAACCGGTGTGGCGATCGCTCTGCTGTAAAAAGAGCGGGCTATGTGTCAAGAGTTTAGGGTGCAGATACAGCAGCGGTTAATGGGCTAGTGTAAAGATTTGTAACAATACGCCAAATTCTGCGTAAAAATTCGGGATTGAAGCCGAATACATATATAGGAGGAAGATTTTGCTTGGTGCGGGACTGAGTTGGTACTGGATGCTTAGGCGTTGCGGTATCTATTTGGGGTGAGTGCGATCGGGCAATACACGCTTTTCTGTATCAAAAATTGAACGGATAGTAATATGAATAATTATGATGACCATATACAATTTGCCGAGAATGTAATTGAGCGATCGCAACTTCCCCAATCTCAAAGAGATGGGTTACGTCAGCTAATCCAGCGCATTCAGCAAAGACAAAACGATCCAAATCTTTATTTAGCAGTGATTGGAGAATTTTCTAGTGGTAAGAGTACCTTTATCAATGCCTTACTCCGTGATAATTTGCTGAAAACATCAGCTTTAGTGACAACTGCTGCTGCTACTAGATTACGCTATGGTCAAGAAATTAACATAGAAATAAATTTTAGGCAAGTTCCAGAAATAATTAAACCCAGAAGATTTTGGGCTAGAAATGCGATATCAGCTATTATTAGATTTCTCGATAGTTTAGGTTTAGACTTTGACATAATAACTGCTATTGAAGTTTTTTTTAATGATGTCGTTGCTTTTTTATTCAGCCTTTTTAACATATCAAATAATCTTACAAATATAATTACATCTGAAGACATTAGGGCTAAGGGTATAGATATTAGGGAGTTTATTCACAAAGTTACGTCTGAAGAAGAGATAGCTAAAGAAGTTATTGATGTTAATATTAATCATCCAGCCACTTTTCTACAAAATAATATCGTGATTATTGACCTACCTGGTACTAATGCTACCAATACCAGACACGCACAAATTACACGAGAAATTGTAGAAAATGAAGCTGATGTTGCTATTGTTATAATTCCTGCTACACAACCTGTAAGTGACACTTTGGCGGAATTTTTGAGCTCGACAATACAATCTTCGCTAGATCGCTGTATATTTGTTGTTAGCCGCATGGATCAAATTCGCCAGAGAGAACATAATAGAATGTTGGCTAATGTGAGAGAGAGATTGGTAGATCAGCTAGAAGTTAATCCTAATAAATTGTATTCATGTTCTGCTCAGGTTGTTATAGATGATGTCACAGGAGAGCAGCAAGCAGTAAATAACCCGGAATTTTGGATCGAGCAATTTACGCAAATGCAGGTTGAAATCATAGAACGCTTAAAAGCTGAACGGAACGCAATTATTAGTGAAAATATCCAAGGTTTATTTGGTCAGCTATTTAATCAAATCAAAAGTTATTTACAATCTCAATGGAATCAATACAAGGAAAAAGAATCTAAAATTCAGAAAGAAACGATTCAAGACATTGAATTTTTTAAAAATCAACAATATAGAGAGTGTATTAATATGATCGATAGAACTGCTAGTCGCTCGGAAAATAAAATCAACGATCATGTTGACACTTTTAGAGATCGAACTACTGCTAAAGTAAAAGAAGCTATTTTTGGCGCAAGTGATTGGGACGGTCTCAAGTATGTTGTTAATACTAAGGTTGCGACAATTTTACGAGATCAACAAAACTTACTAAGTGATAGTATTCAAAATGAATGCCATAATCTTTCTCAGTCTGCACAGGAAGTTGGGCAATATTTTGATAAAAAATTTACTGAAGTCTATCGAAGCTTACAAGCATTAGGTGGGCGTGTTGAAACTAATTCGGTGTTCGCCAGTAGTAATATTTCAATCAATACATATTCAGTTATTTCTTCTGCACAACAACTCAATAGTTCAAATTTTGGTAATGCAATGGCAGGCTTTTTTTCTCATGTATTTCGTGGTTTACTTGACGATCGCAAGCAAAAGATTTGGAATGAAATTCGACCTAAAATTTATAACTGTTTTGCTGAAATCAAACAACAGGTGCAACCAACAGTAAAGAAAGATGCAGACAATCTGAAGACAGCCATCAATCAGCGGATTAATGCTTACATTACTCACTACAAATCTGTTGTAGATGGTATGTTGAACGAACAAAAAATGGAATTGCAGCGATTGACACAGTTGCAAGCGACCATTCAAGCTGACTTAGCGGAGATTGAGCGAAGGCAACTGCAAATAAAAGTCAATTTACGTTGATGTATTAAATCAGTTACCTAACTCAATCTCTCTAATCTCACTGGCTAACTCTATCTAATAGTCAAAAGGAGACTACTATGAACTCTAACGATCGACAATATCAGTTATTTCAACAAAAACGTAACGCCCTAGCTGTTTTAGTAAAGCAGCAAATAGATGTGTTACATTCTCTTAACATGACCGAAACAGAAGCAAATATTTGTAAGCTAGAGGAGCGAATTTTAACCGATGGCTTCAAAGTGCTTGTAGTGGGTGAGTTTAAGCGGGGAAAAAGCACTTTTATTAATGCTTTGTTGCGACAAGAAGTGCTACCTGCTTATTCAACCCCAACTACTGCAATCATCAATGAAGTTAAATGGGGAGATAAGCAGAAAGCGATGCTATATCACAAAAAGCCTGCTTCTGGTTCACCGCGACCGCCCCAGGAAATACCTGTGGACAAAATTGAGGAGTATGTTGTTATTAAAGACTCTGGTAAAAAAGAAGGCCAAGAAAGCCCCTATGAAAAGGTGGAATTATTTTGGCCTTTAGAACTTTGTCGCAATGGTGTAGAAATTATTGATTCTCCCGGACTCAATGAAAATGAAGTACGCCAGCAAGTCACGGTAGATTACTTGTCAAGAGTCGATGCTGTGCTTTTTGTTCTGTCTTGCGAACAACTTGGTCCTTCAATTTCTGAACAGAAGATGATTGAACTGTTGAGTAATTGCGGTCATGAGGATATCTTTTTTATCTGCAATCGCTTCAATGATATTCGCAGAAAAGAAGAGCAAGAGCGAGTCAGACAACACGGCTTATCTCAGTTTAGTAATCTAACCAAACAAGGAACCAAGGGTATCTTTTTCATCACGGCTGTGGATGCTTTGGAAGGTTATTTAGAGAACGATGTGAACCGGATTAAGGCTTCTGGTATAGAACTTGTAGAGCAAGCACTAGCAACATTTTTAGCTAAGGAAAGAGGGCGGGTAAAAATTGTTCGTTCAGAAAAGATTTTCCGAATGTCTGTTGAGGAATCCAGAAAAATTATTCCTCAGCGAGAATCGATGCTGAGAACTGATTTGCAAACTTTGGAAAAACGCTATGCTGATGCTCAAGAGTCATTGCGATCCCTAGAAAAGGAGCGTGAAAGCATAGTTAGACGGATATCGAACTTCCGCGAAGATATTAAAGAGTTAGTTCGGGGTAAAGCTCGCGAGCTTCTCAATAAAGTCAATGAAAAACTTGATGACTGGGTGAGTGAATATACAATCCAAGAAAGCGTAAAACTATTCTCTAAAGATATCTTCAACATGGAAGCGGCAGCTAAAAGAGTTGTCGAAGAGGTAACTCAATATCTTTCTAGCAAAGTAGAGAAAGAGTTTACCCAATGGCAACGTCACGAGTTACAGCCTTTTTTGGGAAGCCGTTTGGACGATCTATTCCGAGAATTAGAAGACAAGGCAGGTAATTTTTTCTCCGATTTAGATCGAGTGCGTGTTGAGGTTTCTGGAACTAAGATATCAAAACTAGATGTAGAAGTAGAAGACACTAAAATTTCTCCTATTAATCGCATTCTCTCTGGTATTGCTGGTTTTGTATTCATGGACTATGGTTCAGCCGCGATAGGAGGGTTATTTGGCTACAAAGAAATGCTCAAGAGTCTGATTCCTCAAATTGCTACCGTTGCAGTAACAATAGCGTTTGCTGGACTCAATCCTTGGGTATTAATTCCAGCAATATTTGGTAGTAGTACACTACAAGCCTTTATTAAGGTTAACGGAATTAACGATAAGGTTAAACAACAAGTAGGCAAAGAATATGGATCTACATTGCAAGCATCAAACCAGCCAAATGAAGTAGCTAATGCTGTTGCAGCTAAGATTAAAGAAATTGAGGACGGTGTAGATGGAGGACTTGGTAGCGAGATTCAAAGTGTTCGGACTCAAGTTAACTCAATTTTGGCTGAAAAGCAAAAAGGTCAAGTCAATGTTGACCAAAAGATTCAGGAGTTAAAATTGCTCTCGGAGCAATTAAATGCTATTGATGGGGAACTGAATGAGTTGATGAGACAAGTTGCTCAGATGTAGCAGTTTTTTGTTTTTCCCAGAGCGATAGCCCCTCTCCCCTCCTCAATCTTAAAGTGCGATCGCCCTTATTTTCCGAAAGTGCGATCGCCTTAAAATCATGTCAAATATATTCAATCCTCCCCATCATTTCTTCAGGCGCATACACTTCATAAATTAAAATAAAACTACGGATAATCTCGCCAACAAAACGAGAATTAGGAGGACAATAGACAATCCCCGGATAATCTGTGGTATCGCTTGCCATAATTAAAAAATCGTCATTGTGAGTTAATATCACGCGCTGCTCTTCGCGAATAAACGCTAGGTGTGACTCATCGCTTTTAGTACGCAACCCTGCATCAACTGTTGTCGTCACATCTATCCCGTAACGACGTAAACCGCGCGCAATATTAGAGTCAATATGTTCGTCTAAATGAAAACGAATTTGCTCACTCACCTCTAATTGCCCTCAATTTTTCTTGTAACGGAGATGGTGGACTATTACGCTTTAATTCTTCCACAATAGCTCGACTTTCAGCAGTGTGACGATCGATTTCTTCTCGACGATCGTAATAATAGGTCATTGCTGCATGAACTGAGGCAAGTGGTAAGTCATACTTGCCGGCAATTTCTTCTATAGAAATTCCCATTTTCAGATACATTTCGGCGATGTGTGCTACAGCAATTCGATGACCAGCAATGCGTGGCTTACCACCAAGTACCCCAGGCGTAATTTCGATATGTTCTGTGATGACGGATTCCTTAGACATTATAGTTAAAGGCTATTAATTGGTAATTTTTAAGCTCTTTAATATTAGCACAAATAGTCACAGTTAAACCAAATTGTAGGGTGCGTTAGACATTAATTCTTTCGATTTCAACCGGTTTGAAGGATCTGACGCACCCTACGAACAGTATTTCGATCGCCCTCACCACCAACTAGATGCAAACTAGATCCAGTCCGGCCTGAATCGGGGGGAGTCCAGAAGTATAGAATAGAGGTTGCCGAACCGGCACACCGCCCGATCGCTCGCCGCCAGCAATTTGTTACCCTAAAAATAGAATCAAACCTCCCTCAACTCCCTGTCATGAACAACGCCTCTCCCCTAATTCAAACCGTCACACCCGAACGCTGGGCCGGGTTTAGTATGGACTTTATCGGGGCGGGTTACACGGGGCTGTTGGTCAAAAACGGCCGCGCCGTGCGTACCCTGAAATCCGGGCGGCATTTCAGCTTCGCCCTTCCCCTGCTGGAACAGTGTCAAATTGTCATCGTAGACACCAAACTCCGCAATTTGGATGTACAGTCGCACGGAGATTTTTTGTCTAAGGATAGATTTTTAATTGATGCGACTCTGACTGTTATTTATCAAGTTATAGATCCGAAACGAGTAGCTTTGGAATTGTCCGATCCTCTAGCTGTTTTAGCAAGTGCAGTTAAGGATTGTATGGGATTAGCGATCGGGCAAATACCCCTACAACAGCTTATCACCCAAGGCCGGCTCTTGCTGCGCCAAAATTTGCTCGATCGCGTTCAAGACTTTTATACACTGGGTTTTAACTTAGAAGACGTGCGAATTGGCGATGTCAGCTTTCCCGAAACCAACGGAGTTATTCGCCAAGTTGAGGGAATGAGTGCTCGACAGGAAGCAGAAAATGCCGCCGCCCTGCAAATGAGAATTGCCGAAGCCGGCCGCCCGATCGCGCCTCAAGCGCCAGTACAGCAGTTAAACTTAATTTCAGGTCATTCTCCCGCGAGTCTTCCAGCTTCTGACACAGCAGCAGCATTCGATCGCGATTTACAACAACTGACAGAACAACTCGCCCAAAACAGTCTCCCACCTGCGAGAAATTCACCTTCACTTGCACCGACGATACTCGCCAGCAGCGATCGCAAAAACACCGCATATTTAATCTACAAATTTTCGGGACAGGCGATCGGTCTAACGGCAAATCCTTTTACAATTGGACGCGAACCAACTAACACTTTAGTATTGCAAGATCCGCAAAGTTCGCGCTACCACGCCCAGATTCGCAGGGCCACTGACGAAGTTGGCAAACAGCGATATCAACTTGTCGATAGCGGCAGTTCCAACGGCACTTTTGTGGGCGGACAGAGGTTGGCTGCTAACGACCCTTTTTGGTTAGCGAACGGTTGCGAAATTGCGATCGGCGACCAAAAATGGGTGTTTCAAGATTCGTGATTGAAAGATATGAAGATTTGTTTAAACTGCAGATAAACACAGATAAATCCCATCAGCGTTCATCTGTGTTTATCTGTTAATATCTGCTGTTTAAAAATCCCAATCTAAGTAACTTGCTTTAATCACGATATACAATTAATAGATGAAGATTTGTTTAAACAGCAGATCGACGCAGATCAACACAGATTAATTCCATCGCCTTTCATCTGTCAGGTTTCTGTAGGGGCGTTGTCAAGAGTCCCCGCCTTTCGGACAAAGATTGACAAATTGTCCCTCCCCAATTCCCTGTACTCCCAGGTAGAAGTCTCTTCCCAATCTTAGGGGGGATATCTCCACAAGCGTTTCGAGCGATAATTTGTCAAGATTGAAAATATAACGAGAGGACAACCCCATGAACTTTTCTATACAATCTGTTTACAACTGGTATCGCGACACGCTCCGC
Organism: Tychonema sp. LEGE 07196; assembly: GCF_963890365.1. Classification (NCBI taxonomy): domain Bacteria; kingdom Bacillati; phylum Cyanobacteriota; class Cyanophyceae; order Oscillatoriales; family Microcoleaceae; genus Tychonema; species Tychonema sp. LEGE 07196. The sequence goes on from NZ_CAWPRX010000047.1 coordinate 51,069, forward strand.
AACCCCAAGTACCGCTGGTGGATTATTCTGGGAACGTTGGCATATCTAGTAAGCCCGATCGACATTGCGCCCGATTTTCTCCCCGTAATCGGACAAATTGACGACTTGGCGATCGCAGTATTGCTGATTTCGGAAGTCTCGCAAATGGCTACCGACTATTTTAAATCCCGCCAAACAGAGACAGCCACAGCATCCCAAGCCACCGGCAGCCCTTCTGAAGCCAAAGGCAGCACCGTTGACGTAGATGCAGTTTCTGTACAATAATTGCCCAAAACAATCGATCCCTGCAACCTCGATTTCTGTCAGAAGTCGGGGTTTTTGTTTTTTCAATGCCAACTGCTCGGATCGTGCTCCAAAGCTGGTACTTTTAACTATGATCCATCTGTGTTAACAACAAATTTTTATAAATGAAGTTTAGCGAAATAGTAGAAAAACTGAATTTAGCCAACAACCACAGCCTCAAATTCTCCAGCGCGGACGATCGAGAAATTACAGGCCCCGCCCCAGTTGATGAAGCTGCACCCGGTACGATCGGTTACATAGAAGGAGCTAAATTTGCGCGTCATACAGCCACTACAAACGCTTCCGCCTTAATTTTACCCTTAGACGAAAACCTGCAAGCTCAATGCAGCGATCGCAACATCGCTTGGATAGCCGCAGCAGATCCCCGATTGTTATTTGCTCAAACCATCGCCCTTTTCTATCAACCGTTTCGCCCAGCATCCGAAATACATCCCTCAGCCGTCGTTCACCCCTCCGCAGAAATTGGTGAAAATGTTTATATCGGGCCCCACAGCGTAATTCAAGCCAAAGTCAAAATTGGCAGCAACGCTTGCATTCACCCAAATGTCGTAATTTACCCGGATGCGGAAATAGGCGAAAACACTGTTTTACACGCTAACTGCGTGATTCACGAACGTACTCGCATCGGGGCAAATTGCGTGATTCACAGCGGTGCGGCGATCGGCAGCGAAGGTTTTGGGTTCGTGCCGACAGCCACAGGATGGGTGAAAATGGAGCAGTCTGGCTGCACCGTATTAGAAGAGGGCGTTGAGGTTGGCTGCAACAGCACGATCGACCGGCCCGCCGTCGGAGAAACCCGCATCGGCCAGAATACAAAAATCGACAATTTAGTACAGGTAGGTCACGGCTGTCAAGTCGGGAAAAATTGCGCGTTTGCCGCTCACGTCGGCATGGCTGGCGGGGTGAAAATTGGCAACAATGTAATTTTGGCAGGTCAAGTTGGCATTGCCAATCAAGCTAAAATCGGAGATGGGGCGATCGCCACAGCCAAAGCCGGAATTCACAACGACGTACCCGCAGGTGCGATCGTCACCGGCACTCCAGCAATTCCCCACAAACTATTTCTCAAAGCCACAGCTATTTACAACCGTTTGCCCGAAATGTACCAGTCTCTAAGGCAAATTCAGCGCAAGATCGATCGGTAGTCAGTAGTCAGTTGGCAGTTGGCAGTTGGCAGTTGGCAGTTGGCAGTAGTTGTTGGGAATTTGTTAGTAGTTGTTGGGAATTTGTTAGTAGTTATTGGTTATTGGTTATTGGTTACTTGCTACGAATTCCCAATTGCCAATTCTCGATCCCCAATAACAACTAACAACTAACAGTTAACAGTTAACAGTCAACAGTCAACAGTCAACCATCAACAATCAAAAATCAAAAGTATTATAGTTGCAACCCATTAAATGTGGAATAGTATCAACAACCTGCGACTGATGTCGCCATCAATACCAGCAATTATCAAAATAATCTTGTTTTTCGCAACTTGGATTGCTGTGTGGCTACCCGTAGCAACGGTGGTGGCGATCGCCCTCAAATGGCATCCGCCCCAACCCCTGGGAAACAAAAAACTACCTTTACTCGCCTCCCTATACCTGATTGTACCCTTCATTTTGTGGGCGACAAGTTGGATCGAAAACACATCTTTTGCTAGCTGGGGTTGGGATTGGCAACCCGCAGTTTTGATGTCATTACTGGAGGGATTAGGATTAGGAATAATCAGCTTAGTAATTTTATTCGGTCTACAATTAACCGCAGGCTGGATCGAGTTAAAAAAAAGTGAAACTTCCACCGAAACAGGCGAAAACAACATTAATTTCTGGGCATTAATCATTAATCCTGCTAGTCTGCTGACTCTGTTATTAGGACTGTGGATTAGTGCCACAGAAGAGTTAATCTTTCGCGGCTGCTTGCAAACAATCCTCCAGCAAGATTACTCAATATTAATAGCAGGTGCGATCGCCAGTTTCATTTTCGCGATCGCCCACCTAATTTGGGCCGCCAAAGAAACCCTACCGCAACTGCCCGGATTGTGGCTGATGGGCATGGTTTTAACCTTAGCCCGCATCGCCGACAATGGTAGTTTAGGATTGGCGACGGGCATTCACGCAGCTTGGATTTGGGGTATAACTACCGTAGATACAGAAGGCGCAATTAAACCAACTTCTAAGGTACCGGAATGGATTACAGGAATTGCCGCAAAACCTCTAGCCGGTGCAGCCGGAATATTGCTACTGCTAGCAACAGCAGCCGTACTTTTGTTAATTAAAAATTAAAACCTAATACCCCCAACCCCTTTAAAATTACCTATTCTCTTCCTCTGCGCCCTCTGCGCCCTCTGCGGTAAAAAAAAGATTAGATTCAATCAAGCGGGAACAAAAACTACAACCAAAACATAGATAACACAGCCATTAATCTGCGGTTAAAAATCAGACATTAATTCAAATGTCGATCGATAGTCACAATCGAAATTGGATTCAGCGCCTCAAAACGAGTCAAACTGCCCGCAGAAATAGAACGCGACAACTGCACTTGCAGAATTCGGTAACTCCAGTGCGGTTCCCGGCGCACCCGATCGCCAATCCAGCTCAAAACAGTAGCAATATCCTCAAAAACATCCAAAGCTAGGACGATCGAGCCTCCAGCGAGCAGCCGCAGGGCGCAAACGCCCAAAATTTTGGTCAGCCCTTCACCGCAGCAGCCAATAAAAATCCGGTGCGGCGGGCGCAAGCGGTGCAAAATTTCCGGTGCCCTGCCATGAATCGAAAGCACGTTTTGCAGCTCAAAACGACTACAATTAAGTTCGATCGCAGAAGTACCAGAAACCGTTTGTTCGATCGCGTATACCTCAGACTGCGGGAATAAACGAGCAATCTCGATCGACACAGAACCGTTACCAGCACCCACATCCCAGACAACTTGTTCCGGCCGCAAAGCCAACTGTGCCAGCACCAACACCCGCACCTCCCGTTCCACCGTCAAACCAAGCCTGTCGCCGCCACCGATAAAAGCTGCATCGGGAATCCCCAACGAAGGCAAACTTGCCAAATCCAAAGCTTCTGCAGGCGGGAACACCCTCTGCATTACAACCACGCTCAGAAGTGAAAAAGACTCTCGCAGCAAAGCTTCTAGAGAATACAAGCCAACCTTCTCCTCTGGAGAACCCAAATTTTCGCAAACCCAAAACTGATAGCGTGCCGGCAAATCTAGAGCTTTCACCAAATTTGCTAAAGCCGCCGGAGTGAGAGTTTCGTCCGCGAGCACGGCAATTTTTTCCACACCTAACTTAAGTTTTGCCGTCAGTTCCTCAAAATAACGTCCCTGGGAGGCCACAAAATGAGCATCCTGCCACGGGATTTGCAAGCGGTTGAAGGCCAGTTGCACCGAGCTCACATGGGGGTGAAATGTCAATTTATCTGGCGGAATTTGCGAAATTAGTAACTTTCCCCAGCCGTGGAACATGGGGTCGCCGGCTACTAAAATGACGATCGAACCTCGGCCCCTTTCCACAGTTTCCGCATCCGCCTCTAACTGCGGTACTTCCGCCAGCTGGCGCCGAATTTCGAGAATTGCTTCGGTTAAATCTTCCAACACCCAGCGCTCTCGGCCGCGATCGGGAAAATAGCTCAAATGTCGATCGCTCCCTACCAGCAGAGCAGCCGTTCCTACAACCTGCCGCGCCGATTCGCTCAGCCCAGCAGCTCCATCTAAACCAATACCAACAACGTGTACAGTCACTATTTAAGCAAAAAGTAAAAAACCAGAATTACTGATTTTTCCGGGTTTATCATAAATTTTTTGCTTGATTTTGTTACCAAGCCAGAATAATTAAAGCATTTAATATCGCCTTTCAAGCGAAAGATGAGGCACTATCCGGCATCGGGCATGGGGCATCGGGCATGGGGCATCGGGCATGGGGCATCGGGCATCGGGCATCGGGCATCGGGCATACCTCACTTTTGTGAGAACCGCTATAGGCAGTATCCTGACCCTTGAAACAGAGGAGATGGGAGAGGCGGAGAAGGGGAGAATGGAGAGTGGGGAGAATGGAGAGTGGGGAGAATTTTCCTTGATTGAGTCCTCTGAATTCTGACTTGTATCCGTTAAATTCCCTACCTAGCTCGTTGCCGAACTTCCCTCTTCCCTCTTCCCTCTTCCTTCTTCCTTCTTCCCTCTTCCTTCTTCCTTCTCCCCTCTTGCTTCCTTAAAATTCAAAAACAGGCCAATCCGGTTGCCGCACGTAGCTAGTCATGTCGTCAAACTTCCGCAGTTCGGCTCGGTGCACGCACAGTTCTTGTGGGGTGTCAAGCCATTGGTCGTTTAACTCAGACATCACGGCGGCCAAACGATCGCGGTCTAAATTCGGCCCGGTGTCCCCAAAATAAGCCAGAGTAATGTGTGCCGTCAAATGATATTGCTGTTCAATTCCTAAAGCAATTAAATCGGGATTTTGATAGATCGATCGCCGAAACTCTAGAATTTGCTTGTAAGAGTTTTCGTCAGTCGGTGCCAAACAAACACCCACAGCCCTAGTCATCACCATCAACCCCAGCACAGTCCAGCGAATCTCCGGGCCGCCCGCCAAGGGTTTGCAGGTGGCAAAACACTCTTTCATTCGATCGCGCAGTTGCTTCTCAAATTCTGGATTGTTCTCAGAAGCATCTTGAAAAGCGCTGCTCCAAATCAGATCTGCCACGGTTAAATGGAAGCTATCAGGAGGCAGTGCTACGATCGCACCGTCCGCGATTTCCTGCAATAGCCGTTGTTGGACTGACTGCAAATTACTATAAAGAGCAGTATTTTCTGCATCTTCCCCCGCAGGTGGCGTAATCACCGAATAACCCGGAAAAGGTACAGGATTTCTGTGACCGGCTTCATCAGGCTTAAATTTTGGAGATTCCTGGATGTGTTCCATCTGGGACTTATAGGAGTCCAGCAGCGTCATTCGCGCCACCCGGTTTACGTAAGCTTGATAAGTATCATCCAATCTTGATTTCCTCGCGGTGAAATACTCCCACACCAAATTTTATATTATGGTGCGGGCTTCCAACAGTCGGATTCAGGATATGTTGGACAAGCCGACGATCGTGCGACTCAAATTTTTTCCTGTACAGAGCTTTAAATATGCAGTTTTACCTATTTTGGGGGGAAGACGACTTTGCGATCGCGCAAGCAGTCACAAAATTGCGCCAAACAGTCCTCGACCCCAACTGGGCTAGTTTTAACTATGACAAGATAATTGCCGATCGGCCCGAAGCAGTGATCGAAGGACTCGATCGAGCCTTAACACCCCCCTTCGGTACCGGCAGCCGTTTTGTCTGGCTGACAAATACGACTCTCACCCAGCAGTGCCCTCCAGAACTCTTGGCCCAATTGGAACGGACGCTGCCGGTGATTCCCCCTACAACAGTTTTGCTGCTGACATCCGTCAAAAAACCCGACAGCCGGCTCAAATCTACCAAGCTACTCAACAAGTCCGGCGAATTTCGCGAATTTTCACCGATTCCGCCTTGGAATGACAAGGAATTAGCCCAGCGGGCGCGCCAAGTTGCCGGCGAAATGAACGTCAAATTGACCGCCACGGCGATCGAACTTTTGGCCGAATCCATCGGTAGCGATACCCGTCAGCTATACAGCGAATTAGAAAAATTACGGCTCTTTGCCGGCAACCGCAGCCAACCTCTCAACCCGGAGGAAGTAGCCGCATTAGTGCACTGTCACGCCCAGAATACCTTCCAACTAGCCGATGCAATTCGCGAGGGCAATACGGGAGGCGCTTTGGAGTTATTGGCGGGCTTAGCGGCAAAAAACGAGCCTGGTTTGAGGATTGTGGCAGGCTTGACTGGTAAGTTTCGGATTTGGCTGTGGGTAAAGGCAATGATCCAAGCGGGCGAGGGCGACGATAAAATTGCTCGATCTTTAGACCTCGGCAATCCCAAACGCATATACTATTTTCGTCAAGAAGTCAAGAACGCCAGCTTAGAAAAACTGCAAAAAAGTTTGCCTTTGCTCCTAGAATTAGAAGCTTCTTTAAAACGGGGCCGGGAAGAAATCTCAACTCTGCAAACCAAAGTTATAGAACTTTCTAGCTTGTTTCGCTGATGTCTTATTTTCCCTGCATCTGCAGCCCGAAGCGTCGTTTTTAGATTTTAGATTTTCAATGCACTCGACAGATGGATCGCCGGAGCTTGCAGGAGATACTAAAATTTGGGGCTGCGGCGACTCTGTGACAGCAAATATCCGTGTTGGGCGGGATTACTGTAAAGTTTTACAACAAATTTTGCTGGCGCGTAGGTGCTTGATGCCCGATCGCAGGTCAAAAGGTTTTGAATAGATAGGAGAAATAGTCTCAGAATGCCGCACTAGAAGCTAATGTGGTAATTGACACTCCTCGGCCTAAAGGCACGAGGATTCTTAAGACATTTGGGTCTTAATATCCCATGCAAGTGTGGGTTCCCAGGCTGACTACGTTTGCAGCGTAGCTGCGTAGTCATATCTCCTCAAAAATGTTTTGGGCGTAGACTTTCCCCCAGTCCGGAGGTAGGTTTTTACATCTTGTCTGATTTATCTATTCTACCATATTTATTTGTTAAGATGGGTTTGTTATTTTACTGAAAAATGGAAAAAAGCCGTCCTCAAAGGACGGGGTTTTCAACCCCATTTGCTGATAAATATTGTCCGCCGCCTAACGCCGATCGGTTAATAATATTATTTGCCGGCTCTCCACCCCCCCAAAAAAAAAAGAGCGCTACCCATGACACAACAGAACCTGCAGGAACTTCTCAAGCAGGGCGATCCAGAAGCGATCGCATCTAGCATCAACCGTACACTCAAACCCAAAGGCATCAACGCTGACGTGACGCGGGACAACGGCTGCCTCCACATAATTCTGGAGTCAGACAAAGTACCGAGTCAAATGGCATTGGTCGATTTCATCCGCAACGGGATGACGAATTTGGGAGTTGAATCAATTCATACTGTCAAGGTTTACGGGCGTCGAACAGGTGACGGCTCGGCTGCGTGGGAAGATGAAATAAATCTGATGCCCGAAGAGTCGCTTTACCCCTCCGAGAGTGGAATACCTGATGATTCTATAGGTTTAGATGATGTCGAACCCGAAGACGAAGACTATTATCAAGAATCAGAATTCGATCGAGATGACGGCGACGAAGACGAACACGAACACGAAGACATAGCCACGCCTGCGAAAAAACAATTCCCCAAATGGGTAATACCTGTGGGTATCTTAGTGCCTGTGGTGGCGATCGCAGGGCTTTACTTCACGGGAAATTTGCCCTTTGGCGGCTCGAACCCAGAACCAAGCGTCCCCGAAGCTGCTTCCCCCTCCCCCAAAGCCTCATCTGCATCAAAAACCCCCACCGCACCCTCTCCAAACGCATCTGGCGCAACTCCAAAGCCAGCTTCTCCTGTACCCAAAGCCTCTCCCACAGCAGCGCCCGCCAGCCCAGCTCCGACATCTCCAGCGCCCAAGGCAGCTTCTCCTGCACCAAAAGCCGTCGCGCCTAAGCCAGATCCTTGGAGAGAAGGCGTTAACAACGCTCAGAAGGCGGCTGTGTTGGCCCAGACGGCTCAGTCTCAAAATGAGTGGATTGCAGTAGCAAGCGAGTGGCAGAAAGCGGTTGGGCTGATGAGAGCCGTGCCGTCAACTAGCCCCAACTATCAAAAGGCTCAGCAAAAAGCGGCAGAGTATCAGGCTAATCTGATTGTGGCCAACCGCAGGGCGGCGGCAGCGCCTTAAGCTTTTCTGTTTCAAGATGGACTCGTTGGGTGGGGGATTTCTTGGGATGATGTGAAAGCCCAAAATTAGACTGGGTATGGGGAGACGGGGATACTGCTAAATGTATCAATGGGTAGGAGCATCTGGTGTTTTGCAAAAAGCATTTTTTGATGATAGTGCGAGTTCTTGATGTGCTCGCACGCTAAAATGCAAAACACCAGATGCTCCCCAATGGCTTTACTAGATTTAAATCCTATATTTCGGGAATCCATCAAAAATTATTAAGCCCGCTCCCGATCGCCATTTCGATCGCCGCACACAATCTTTCTGGCGCAACAGCTTATATGGTTTCCGGTCGATTGACCGAGCTCGCGATTGGTTCCTAGGCTGACACCAGGACGCACTACGAACCGTTTTTGTTATGTTAAATCGATCGCCCAGGATATTATTGCCAATTATTAAATTATTTAATTTTTAATCTAAAGTCTTAAATCTCAGGCGGTATTAATCCGGCATTCTTGCCAGTGTCTGTTCCCAATGCACAAATATGGGCAGAAGTCAAACGCTTGTCGGTGACGGGAAATTAGTATTGGGCCGGGAAAACTCCTCCCGGCGCGCGGGAGTTGCTGTGCCGTTGGTTTTGGGTGAGGCAGGGTCTACTTGGTAAACTTGGATGCGATCGCGCCCAAGTCGTTTAGCTTCATATAGCGCTCGATCGGCTGCAGCAATCAAAATCGAGGCACCCGATTCAAAGGCAGGAACCATACTCGCTACACCCAGACTGACGGTGACGTATGGGCTTACCTGAGAACCAGCGTGAGGAAGCTGCAAAGCTGCGATTGTGAGCTGTATGTGTTCCGCTACTCGCACGGCTCCTTGAATCTCGGTATTTGGCAAAATTACGGCAAATTCTTCGCCTCCGTAGCGAGCTACTAAATCGGCGGGACGATCGACTGAACGGCCGATCGCGCCGGCGACTTGCCGCAAACATTCGTCTCCCCCTGGATGTCCGTAGGTATCGTTGTAACTTTTAAAAGAATCAATATCGCACAGAATCAGCGACAGAGGCGTTTGTTCCCTGGCTTGTCTGCGCCACTCGATGTCTAAATACTGATCGAACCGGCGGCGGTTTGCTAGCTGAGTGAGTGCGTCCAAAGTAGCCAAACGCTCTAACTTGAGGTTGGCTGCTTGCAATTGCTGGTAGAGTTCTGCTTGCTTGATCGCGATCGCCAACTGGGCGGCCAGATTCGACAGCAACTCCACCTCTAACTGCATCCACTGTCGGGGACGAGACTGGTGCGCCATCAGCAGCCCCCACAACTCCTCTCCTTGTACTAGCGGCACTACCAAATAAGCTTTCACGGCGAATTGTGCGAGCCAGTCAATTTGATATGGTGGCAAATCGGCCGCCGAGACATCGGCCACGGGTCGGATTGCTCGATGTTGGTACGCTTCGATATAGAACTCGTCAAAAGAGAAATTGTCTAGGGTTTCCCCCAGCATCGGCTTGCAGTTGGGAGCTACAGATTCTACTGTTACTGACCCCGTGGGTGCAGCGCAGAGATTGCCGCTACAGGGGTGGAAGCGGACGATCATCACTCGATCGGCTTGAAGGAACTGGCGTACTTCGTTGACAGTCGTGCTGAGCACTTCGCCCAAATCCAGAGACTGGCGGATGTGCTGAGTAATTGTCGCCATCAGCAGTTCCCGTTCGTTTTGCTGCCGCAGCGCTTCTTCTGCCCGCTTGTACTCGGTAATATCTTGAGCGGTGCCGAAAATTTGTTCGGGTTCACCTGATGCTGTGCGGGCGAACACTTGATCGCGACAGCGGAACCAGCGCCATTGGCCCGATCGATGTTTCAGTCGGTACTCCAACTCAACAATGCTGCCGTCTTGAGCCTGGGGAAATTTTTGCAGGTGGGCGGAAACCTTCTCCAAATCTTCTGGGTACACCAAACTGGAAAACAAAGCCGTTTCCATCTGTAAAATTTCTTGGGGATGGTAGCCGAGCAATTTAAAAGCCTGACCGTTAACGTAGACGTTGCGCTGTTCGGTCAAATCGTAGATGTAGAGCAAATAAGGTGCCGCGTCTGCAATCTGCTGGATGAAATGTTGGCTCTCGCGCAATTCTTCCTCGACGCGCTGGCGCACTTGCACTTCTTCCAAAGCTTGATCCCGCATGGTGCGGTAAGCTTGGATGCGGTGAGTGAGGTCGGTCACGTCTTGAATCACCAACAGGGCGTAAAACGATTGGCCGTTCGATCCCAAAAAGTCGTAAGGCCAAATTGAACTCCCACTCTTTGAGGGCGCTGGAGAACCAACTGCTTCTGCTGGTGGTGCGATACCTTCTGGTTCCAACTCCACAGTCGATCGAACCAAGCCGACGACATCCAGTTCGGCAACGCCGGGTGGGAGTGCAGGGACAGCCGTCACAGTAGTTTGCTGGATGCGCTGCTGGCCGTCTTGCCAAGTTGCTGGAATCAGGTGCTTGTGAATTTGAGAAGAAAAAATTGTTGGCGGGCCTCCTGCAAAGATTTGCTCGAAGCGAGTTGCGTACTTTAGCTGGCTTAGGTGAGGAAAATGAGTTTTGATATTTGTTCCCAAGATTTGGTCGCGGGGAATTTTCGTCCAGTCTTCGAGACAGACATTCCAAAACAGCACCACAAAATCGTCTCGCAGCAAACACGCGCCGACTGGTACGCTGTCGAGAACTCCAAACTTTTCCTCAATAGTTTTGCTCTCTTGGATCATAGACCCCCGGCAAGTTGATTGATTGCAGCCAACAAGGTGTCAAAGGAATTGACATTGAAAATGAGGATGATATCTCCTTCAACGTGGAGTCTTTCAATAATGAAACGGGTCTGGGCTAATAAAACAACTGTATCAGTAGTCAAACCGCCAGATATCAGCAAACTACCGATCGTCCCTTCCATGTAATTGGGAATTGAGTAATTCAGGCGTTGTTGAAGTACGTTGCTGATTGCACCCATTACCCCGTTAATGACAATATTTCCTACTTCACTCAGCGTACCAATTTTGACTGAATCTAGGTCGTGAGTTCCGGCTTCTTCCCCGGTCAGCATGGTGACTAGACTGGCTGCGCTGTTGGTGGGAAAGACTAGCTGAGCAATGCCTCCAAAGGAGCCTGTAAATTTGAGCTGGACGGCGGCGATTTGTTCGCCATTGAGGTGTCCCTCTAATTGTGCTTGTAAGTCGGTGGGACAAAGGATTTGGAGGGAGGGGATTTGCAAGCGAATGGGAGATTCGATCATATCGTTCAAAATCCCCGCAGCTTGACCGATACCGATGTTGACAAGTTCTTGCAAAGCATCGATCTGTCGATCGGTTAATTTCATTGGGTACTCTCCTCGCTGGGACTGAGAGCTTTTTTGATCCACCCGAGCAGTTCGTCTGAGTTGGGCATTTTGTGTATGACTGCTAGGGCTCCGAGATCGATACATTCGCAACGGGTGGTGGATTGAATGTCTGCGGTAATTACGATGACTGGAATTTTATATCCTCGATCGCGCATGGCTTGCAGGACTTCCCTACCTTCCATTTCCGGCATCAACAGATCCAAGAGCATACAGTTTGGGGTTTTAGTGGCCAGCAGTTCTAGAGCTTCCGGGCCGCTCGATGCTTCCCAAGTCTCGTATCCTTCTGCTCGCAGGATTTTGCAGATTACCCTGCGAGTCAACCACGAATCTTCGACAACGAGAATTGATGTCACTACGTTCTCCTCCTTCTATTGTTTAGGACTGACTGGCGTTGCAGGTACTGCTTTTATCTTGACAGTAGTTTAAACTGCACCGAGGGCGCGCGATCGAGCGATCGGTCGAATTGCTGTTCTTAAAAATTAACGCATTAATGTATTGAATAGTTGAGTATCTTTTTCTCTGAAAATAAAAAACCCGGTTTCTGAGAGAAACCAGGTTTGCGGGAACTGTATTGCTCCGTGCGAACCGGCGCTCAGTTATAGATTACCAAACGCTTTTTGAGGGACTCTACTCGTCCTTTAGCAGTGGCATTATCTGGATCGCAGGCGAGAGCTTGTTCGTACATTTCCAAGGCTTGAGATATTAATTTTTTGCGCTCGTAAGCGTGACCCAGATTATTGAGAGATGTAACGTATTCGGGATCCAATTTCAGGGCTTCTTTGTAATTGCGGATCGCGATGTCGTATTGTTCTTGGCCGAAGTGTGCAAAACCCAGAGCGTTGTAAATAAACGCTGGATTTTCATCGCCTTCTAATTCTTGGGCTTTCAGAGCTTTTTGAAACAGTACGGTAGCCTGCGAATAAAGCTTCTTATCTACATAGATACTTCCTAGTTGGTAGTATTCCTGTGCTGTGCCTTTTTCGGTGGTCAGCTTATTTTCTAAGCGTTCCAGAGACATTTCCAGCTTCCGAGTTTTGAGAATTTGGCGGACAATAAACCAGGAACTGCTGCCAAGTATAGCCAGCAGAACTGACAGGTAAACAATCAGCAAATTACTATCCATGTTTTTTTTAAATTAGGTAGGTCTGTGGAGGGTTTTATTTATTTTAATGCGCGAGCAATCTTGAAAATTTGCTGCAACTGTATAAAAAACACGTGGCGATCGAATAGGGCGATCGCGATTGCGGAAAAAGCAAGAATTCAGAAGTAAGAACAAAGAAGGAAAAGTTAGTCTCAACCTCCTAAATTTATCAGGAGTTTTCCTTCTCTGGCAGATAGCTAAATCTTTCCTACTTCTGCTTTTTTCCTGCTCAAAACCGATCGAGCTTTCAAGCAGCAGCTCGGTTGGCCATTTCTACCACTTTACCGAAAGTTGCCGGGTCAATGATTGCCATTTGTGCCAGCATTTTGCGGTTGATTTCGATATTAGCCTTCCTCATGTTGCCGATCAGCTTGCTGTAACTCGTACCGTGTAGGCGAGATGCGGCATTGATCCGAGCAATCCACAGGCGGCGGAAATCGCGCTTGCGTTTTTTGCGATCTCGATAACTGTTACGCAGGGCCTGCATCACCCGCTGGTTAGCTGTGCGGAACTGTTTAGACTGTGCGCCTCGGAAACCCTTGGCCAACTTGAGAATTTTTTTGCGGCGCGCTCTGGCGACATTACCGCGTTTTACCCGTGTCATTTTTAATTTCCGTTAAACTTTACAAGTATGGAAGCATTAACCGGACGTTAGCGTCGTTGGTCTCATCAATGACGACCAGCTTAGATAGACGGCTTTTGCGAGCTGAACTTTTGTGTTGCAGCAAGTGGCTTTTGTAGGCTTTGCGGCGCACAATTTTACCGGTGCCGGTCGCTCTAAAGCGCTTTGCGGCTGCTTTGCGAGTTTTGAGTTTTGGCATGAGCTGGTGTTATTTGGACACAAGGCTTAAAGGTATCACGTTTTTGGTACTTTCTGCAAGGGAGATTTGCGGCGATATGTCAGGATGGGCGATCGGCTAATCTTGCAGTTGTTGGTGGCAGTTGACACCGCGCAAGCGAATGTGAGACCGCAGTAGCGGTATAATTAAGGGTTATACCCCTGGGTTATCCGCAGGGTTAATATTTGAAAGCTGCTGGTGAGGCACGATAATTAAATCGAAGATGTAACATTAATTATTGGTTATGGCGCTTAGAGAGTCCCTTGAAAAAATCATGTTTGAATATCCAGTGGTCAGTAACGACAACTTCAAGGGACATTCATTTGCTCGTTATGTCAGAAATGTAGTGCCGAAATCAATAAGTGGTTCGTTAAAATTACCAGAAATCTATAGGGTAAAAGCTTCAGCAGGTAATGGCTCTTGGGCTAAAGTTCCTTGGATAGCAATATTTAACAAGCTTGTGACTGAGAGTGTCATGTCGGGGTTTTACTGTGTTTATTTATTTCGCGCTGACTTCTCTGGCGTTTATCTTTCTCTCAATCAAGGAATAGCAGATAAAAGAGATCAGTTCGGACTTGGGGTGTCGAGAGAAATTTTAAGGGGTCAAGCAAAACTATTTAAAGATAAGCTTGGTTCTGACAAGCTCAGGGAATTTTCAGATCCTCTCGATCTTAAGCTTGATTCGATTCCAAAGACAACTACTGCTCGAAGGCTTGGAGTTGCGTATGAAGCAGGAAACATAGCATCGAAGTTTTATTCAAGGGAATCACTTCCTGACGATAAGAAGTTGGTAGGCGATGTTATGAAAATGCTTGAAATTTACTTCTCCCTGTTTGAGGAGGTTTCTTTGAAGGAGGAGGCTGATTCTGATTTGTTCCAGGAGGTTTCGTTGAAGAAGGAGGCTAAGAACAATGAAACAGAAAGAGAATGGTTTGAAGATCCGACAAAGTATAGACTTCATCGAGTAACAGAACGAAATCAGACGTTATCTAGAAAAGTTAAAGAGTTGCAAGGATATGAGTGCAAAGCTTGCGGTTTTGATTTTGAGTCTCGATACGGAGAAATAGGCAGAGGATACATAGAAGCTCATCATAATGTTCCAATTTCCAACTTGAGCGGGGCAAAGATTCAACTAGATCCGCTTAATGATTTTACTGTGCTATGCTCAAATTGCCATAGTATGATTCATCGAATTAAACCAACGCCAACCGTAGAGGAGTTGAGGCAAAACTTGAAGATGTAGTATGAGTAAAGGCGTTTATATCAAAAAAAAATAGGCTGGCCGTATTTCACAGCGCCTATCTCAATCGAAATTATAATGGCTCCCCGCAACGCCGTCTTACCTCAGCTTTTGACCTGGTATTTTACCAGGTGGGCACCGTTGGCTCGGACTTAAAGTTTCTGGGTACAAGCCCAGTTTACTGCTGTCCAAACATCTTGATTCCCGAGAGTTAAGAGTTATAGATCAAAAAAACATTATTGGCAGTCACCAACGTCGCAGTAGAACCTTTATTTAATATACAGCAACTAACCAGATTTTGGCAAGCTTTGAGCAATTTAAGCTGCATACCAGATGGATTCTACGGTTTGAGCGATCGCACTCGCCGAAGTTTCCCCATTTTGCACCGATTCTGCGTCGAGTACAACTGTAACGTGACCGAGTTTGCGACCGGGACGCGATAGTTTCTTACCATACCAATGTACAAAAGCGCCACTAATTTGTGCCAGTTGTTTTCGTTTTTCTACATAATCGGACTCGGCAGACTCGTAGCCGAGCAAATTTACCATCACAGCACCTGCACATTTCAAATCGCAATTGCCTAAAGGGAGTTGACAAACTGCGCGCAAATGCTGTTCAAATTGTGAAGTTTCGCAAGCATCGATGGTGAAATGTCCCGAGTTGTGGGTGCGGGGGGCAATTTCATTGACTAACAGCTTATTGTCGGCGGTTAAAAATAATTCTATGCCGAATACGCCGACAGCTTCCAAACTGTTGAGGAGAGTACGGGCGATCGCACCAGCTTCGGCTTTCACATCTAAACTAATATCGGCGGGCGCGATTACCACGCGACAAACCTGATTTTGCTGTTGGGTTTCGACAATCGGATAAATCGCTATTTCTCCAGCGGGCGATCGAGCAGCAATCACGGCCAACTCGCGATCGAACGGCACATACTCTTCTACCAGTAAAGACTGACCTTTCAGCTTAGCACTAATTGACTCAAAACTCTCCCGATCCTTGACAATAAAAGTACCTTGGCCGTCATAACCGTGGCGGCGAACTTTGACGACAAAGGGAAAATCTCTCGCCCAAAAATCCGAGTCTCCTTGCATCTGTGCGCTGTTGGAAACAGAAATTGCCAAATTGTCGATCGCCACTTCACTCAGGATGCGATCGTCCCCCGCACCCGTTTGCATCTGCTTCCCCTGCGATTTCCGTCCCAAATCTAGGTGCAAAGAAGCCAGATTGTCGAGCGCCATAAACCTCGGAATTGGCAAACCTAAATCTTGTAAATAACAGCGCTGCACGTACTTATCCAACAACGGAGACAGTGACGACAAACCAGGCAAGAATAACACACCTTGCTGTTCCAAAACGCGCAAACCATCCAAATCTACAAACTCATTTTCAAAAGTAACAACATCACAGTCATCCGCCAAATGAGCCGTAGCCAAAACATCATCAACAGCCGCCAAAACAGCACCCGCAGCCACAGCAACAGCCGGGTCAGTAGCCTCGGGAGTTTGCACTACCAATTCCACGCCAAGCGCCCTAGCAGCATCCCCCATCATCGCAGCTAGCTGGCCGCCACCGACAACGCCCACCCGCTTAAATTTGGCAGGCGAACTTGCAGCGGTTAGATTTGATTTCATCTGAGTAAAATTCCTTGTATCAACCTGACTATTTTATCCCAATTTGTCCCCGGATGAATTACATTGATTGAACATTTGATAGCTAGAAAATAGTTTGATTTACTAGCTGTTTTAGAAGTTCTACCTCTAAAATATCTCCGGTGAAACTCTTTAAATATTGCACGAACCCAGCCGTTGGGAAACACCGGTTGAGTAGCAGCATTCCAGAAAAGTGCCACATCTAGCAATTGCCTAGCGCCAAGCATGGCATAATTGAGGGCGCTGCAAAAAGCAGATAGACAGGTGCAAACACTGAAAATCAAACATTCAGAGAACAAAATTTATAGGTGAGGATGCTGTGAAAGTTTTGGTTGTGGGGAATGGAGGTCGCGAACACGCGATCGTAAAAAAACTGCTAGAATCTACGCGGATTAAACAAGTCTTCTGCGTACCTGGCAACGGTGGCACAGCTACCACCAAAGGCTGTCAAAATCTGTCGCTCAACATCGACGACTTCCAAGGCATCGAACGCTTTGTGATGGTCAACAACATCGGATTAGTGATAGTAGGGCCCGAATTGCCCCTATCGCTAGGCATCGTTGACTACTTCCAACAAAAAAAAGTGATGATTTTTGGCCCCACTAAAGCCGGTGCCCAAATAGAATCGAGCAAATCCTGGGCCAAACAATTGATGCTCGAAGCAGGCATCCCCACACCCAAAGCTGCCGTATTTACCAACGCAGAAGCCGCCAAAGCCTACGTTGTGGAGCAAGGAATTCCCATCGTCATCAAAGCAGACGGACTCGCATCAGGCAAAGGAGTCACCGTTGCTACTACCATCAAAATGGCTCACAGTGCCATCAACACCATTTTCCGCGGCGAATTCGGCAGCGATAACATCCGAGTCGTTGTCGAAGAATTTTTAACAGGTCAAGAAGTCTCGATTCTCGCCCTCACCGACGGAATCGTAGTAGAACCCCTGCTGCCGGCCCAAGACCACAAAGCCATCGGCGAAGGCGACAAGGGAGCCAACACAGGCGGTATGGGAGCCTACGCCCCAGCCCCAATTGTTACCCCGGAACTGATGGAAAGGATTCAAACAGAAGTTCTCGAACCTACCATCGCAGCGCTGCAAAAACGCAATATCGACTACCGGGGCGTTCTCTACGCCGGTTTAATGATTACAGCGGAAGGAGAACCGAAAGTCTTAGAATTTAACTGCCGTTTCGGAGATCCCGAAACTCAAGCGGTTTTGTCCCTCTTGGAAACTCCCCTGGAAGATTTGGTGCTGGCTTGTTGTCAGCAGCGTCTCGGCGAATATCCCATTCGCTGGAAGTCGGGGGCTGCTGTGTGCGTAGTTTTGGCTTCGGGGGGCTATCCTGGAAGTTACCAAAAAGGCAAAGTTATTACAGGTATTGAGGAAGCTGAAGCCAAAGGTGCAGAGGTGTTTCACGCCGGTACTCAGTTGAAGCAGCAGTTAGTTACCGAGGGCGGCCGCGTTTTGGGCGTGACTGCGACGGGGGAAACTTTGGAACAAGCTATAAACAAAGCTTACACAGCGGTAGATTGCATCCAATTTGAAGGTGTCTACTGTCGCCGCGACATCGGCCGTCGAGCGCTGGGCGATAGCAGCAATTAGGCATTGCGCGATCGACCGCCATCGGAAAGCCAAGCATTCTCAAAGTAGAAGTGTAACAATGAAGTTTGGCATCTCTGCGGTGGCGGTAGCGGACAAGTCGCTGCAGAAAATTCGATCGACCAAAAACTCTATGGGAGCAAATTTACTTAATTAAACGTGAAATATCGATCGCTAAAAAGATTGCTGTGTATATCTTCTTCCCTTTTACCTTGTTGCCCGATCGCTAATGACCCACGATCCATGACCCATGACGAAAAGCGAGCGGGGACACCCGCACTACTAATGACTGTTAACTGTTGACTGTTAACTGTTAACTACTGACTAATGACTACTGACTACTGACTACTGACTACTGACTACTGACTACTGACTAATGACTTAATCTTGTTTTTAATATTGAACTGGTGAACTGGTAAAATGCTGGCCATACTAAACAAAATCGGAGAAATTATTGCCCGCTGGTGGTCGGATTTTACCCTCCAGACTCGCCTGATGGCTGCTGCTACCCTCGTAGTTTCGTTAATTATGAGCGGCTTGACTTTCTGGGCCGTGAATACTATCCAGGAAGATGCCCGACTTAACGATACCCGCTACGGCCGCGACCTCGGCTTGCTGTTATCGGCAAATGTGGCGCCAATGATTGCGAAGAACGATCGCTCCGAAGTCGCCCGCTTTTCCCGACAATTTTACAGCAGCACCTCCAGCGTCCGCTATATGCTTTACGCCGACGAAGGAGGAGATATTTTTCTGGGAATACCTTTCTCCGAATCCGAGGTGCGTACTTCCCTGACACTGCGCCGCCAAATTAAACTCCCGGATAATTTTATCGCCGACATTGAGGCGAGAAATTTGACTTCTGTGCCTTTGGTGCGGCAGCATTTGACACCCGATGGAGAAGTTACCGACGTATTTGTGCCGCTAATTCACGAAGACAAGTATTTGGGAGTTTTGGCGATCGGCATTAACCCCAATCCCGCAGCAGTTATCTCTTCAAATCTGACTAGGGATGTCACATTAGCAGTATTTGTCACGATTTGGGTGATGGTAATTTTGGGCGCTGTATTTAATGCCCTGACCATAACTCACCCGATCAAACAATTAGTTTTCGGAGTCAAAAATATCGCGGGCGGGAATTTTAAGCAGCGAGTTGACCTGCCTTTAGGAGGAGAATTGGGTGAGTTAATCGGCAGTTTTAACGAGATGGCTGAAAAACTCGAAAGTTATGAAGAACAAAATATTGAAGAGTTGACAGCAGAAAAAGCGAAGTTAGAAACTTTGGTTTCAACTATTGCTGACGGGGCGCTGTTGTTGGATGCAAATTTGCAGGTAATTTTAGTCAACCCAACGGGCCGGCGGATTTTTGGATGGGAAGGTAAAAATGCGATGGGAATTAATGTCCTGCAGATTTTACCAGCAGAAGTGCAGCGCGATTTGGCAAGACCCCTGCAGGAAATAGCTGCGGGCGATCGCGAAGGCGGCGAATTTCGGATTTCTCTAAAAGAACCAGTTAACCGCACAATTCGGATTCTGCTAACCACCGTAATTCTCCACAAAGCCCCGGGTGCAGAACCGCTTTGCAAAAGCTGCGTCCGCGACGAAGAAAATACCTGTACCGAGTCGCAACGCCCGATCGCAGTAGAGTGTACTTTCTACGAAGAAGCCTCCAAACATCAAGGTTCTGGACAGTACCGAGAAAGTCTCAAAGGCATCGCCATGACAGTGCAGGACATCACCCGCGAAGTAGAATTAAATGAGGCTAAAAGCAATTTTATTAGCAATATTTCTCACGAATTGAGAACGCCTTTATTTAATATCAAATCTTTTATTGAAACTCTCTACGAGTACGGAGAAGACCTGCAAGAAAGCGAGCGCCGGGAATTTCTAGAAATTGCCAATCGAGAAACCGATCGCCTCACCCGTTTAGTCAACGACGTGTTAGACTTGTCGCGCCTGGAATCCTGCCGAATCTATGAATTAGAGGCCGTTGACCTCCCGCAAGCAGTTGAACAAACCCTGCGGACTTATCAGTTAAATGCCAAGGATAAAGGCATCGAATTAGAGCAACAAGTTGACCCGTGTTTGCCGCCCGCTTTAGGTCATTACGATTTGCTGCTGCAAGTATTTGCAAATTTAGTAGGAAATGCCTTAAAGTTTACCGAGGCTGGCGGCAAAGTGGCAATTCGAGCGTATTTGATAGAGTCGGAGGAGATAACCAACAAAGACGACACATCCGGGAACCACAACTTATTACCTAATTCCATAGATTCTCCGGTAGTGCGGATAGAAATTTCTGATACTGGTATTGGTATAGATACCGCCGACCAAAAAGCAATTTTCGAGCGCTTTTTCCGGGTAGAAAACCGAGTTCACACTCTAGAAGGAACGGGATTAGGTCTTTCGATTGTCCGCAACATTATTGACAAGCACCACACTAAAATTAATTTAGTGAGCGAAGTTAATGTGGGTACGACTTTCTGGTTTGACTTAGCAGTTTATCAGCCAAAACAATCACTAGATATGGAAAATGCTTGGCCGGTGGAAGCACAGGTTGAGACTGAAACAACTTCGAGTCATGTTAAGTAAACTAGACTTACGCACACCATTCTATATATAACAGTTCTCAAAAAAATGAGGTCTTGACTGACCGATATACGTCAGGTTCGATCGTTGTTCGGAATGCAAGTTTTTTCTACTACATCAGACTCGCATTCCGCACGTGCGCTCCGCTTTTGTTATGGTAATTAACCGGACATGGTATTAGTTATTATTGGAGTTCAGGCTAAACGTTGTGCGATCGAGTCTCCGGATTAATCAGTCTGACAAAATACTGACATCATCATTTTTTATGATCCTTATCTGTCGTATCTAAGCTCAATTTTACCGATAAAACTACATACCAACACCAACAAGTCCCAATCCCAAATAATCCCGTCTCTGTCAAATTAGTCATTAGCATAAATGTTAATAAATACAAAGGCAAAGCTGACTCGGGAAAACTTTCTTTAACTAAGTACTTTATACCTCTAAATATATTATTAAAAAATGACAAAATAAACAACAACAATCCGACCCAACCCAGTTCGCAAAGTAGATCGATAAAACCATTGTGAGAGTGGGGTGGCACAAAACCAGTTTTAACTACCACAATTCCGTAAGCTGGATTGTCCAAGCCACGCCAAGGCTGCCAAAATCCTGCCATCCCATAACCAAATAGGGGATTATTTTGATTAATTCGATCAATAATTAAAGGCCAAAAATCGGTTCTACCCGTTAAAGTCATATCTTTTTGCAAACCATCGACAACAATAGCCTCTAAATTATTTAATACTAAAATACTTATACCTATACTCGTCACCAAAAATAATATAAAGCAGACAAAAGCCCATTTTACAGGTAATTTTTTTAATAGGGCTAGATAACTCCACAAACTGATTAATACCACTGTCAAAATTCGACTAGCACCACTACAACCTTTTTGCAACCCCACTAAAGCTATTAGGGTTATAAATAAGGAGAAATATCGATATTTCTTTTCTTTAAAAGCATATAATATCCATAAAGAAGCAGTATTAGCCATTTGAAAAGAAAAAGGGTTTTTATGACCGACCACTCCTCTCCAACAACCGTCCGCTGCTGGATTTGTTTTCACAACTCCCCACAAAGCTAATATAGCACTTAGCCATCTCAATAATCCATAAATTTCCGACCAACTATACTGTTTGCCGACATAAATAGAAACCAGTGTTATTTGCCACAGAGCGCAAACAGCCCGTAAAGTAATTTCAGGAGTTTGTGACCACAAGCCAGATAGAGTCACCATCAACAAAAACAAACCCAAAAAAGGGTCTCCTGATATCCATTTAATGACTAGATAAACTATTTTATGGATAGTTTTAGTTAAGCGAGGAAATAACATTAATATCATTGCACTATAAATAGCAATTTGACCAATAATTGTTGGGGGTGTAGTGTTAAAGTTATATAAAACGCTAGGATGGAGTTTAGGAAAGGGCATGGCAGTGATACCAGTGAAGGTTAAAAAAAATATCACCACAAAAATCTTTTCTAATGTGACACCAAATTTGGGATAGCGTGCGACTAAAATATAAAGAGTTACACAGAAGATGGCCGCTAAACAGAAAAGCATCAACGCAAACATCGGCACCCTTAAAATATCTTTCATGGCTTTACCTCTATCATCAAATTTGTTACTACCTATGAAATGGCTTACCGTTCGTGCCTTAAAAGTGCCACTGCTGGTGCTGGTACTCACTCTCTCCTACCCTCAAACCAACTTCGCTCAGTCCGGCTCCCCCGCAATCAGGATTAATACTGACTATTATTTAGGTGGTGGAGACAATATCAAAATTGATATCTACGATTTGCCCCAGCTTAGTGGGGAGTATCAAATTCCCGCTGGGGGAGCTATTCAAATCCCGATTATTGGTAGTGTTTCCCTTCAAGGATTAACTTTAGAACAGGCCGCCCAAGTTATCACTAAAGCTTATGGTCGCATCGTCAAAAGACCTTTAGTTACCATCAGCTTACAAGCTGCCCGCCCGCTAAATATTTGGTTGTCTGGCGAAATAAGTCGTCCCGGCTCCTACTTATTACCTCTAGCTAATGGAGGTGGAACTAGCCCATCGGTGCAGTTTCCCACACTTCCTCAAGCTTTAGAAAAAGCTGGGGGTATTCGAGCTAGCGCAGATATCCGCCGAGTAATTGTCCGACGTCGGGTCAATGGCAACCAACAAATAACTATAACTTATAACCTATGGGATTATTTACAAACTGGTCAAACAACCCAAGATATAACGTTGCGAGATGGAGATCAAATATTGGTTCCCCCTCAAGAAACAATTAACTTAGCAGAAGTAAATCAAGTTAGTGAATCTAACTTTTCTCAACCAGCAGAGCAACCCCGTACTGTGTCAGTATTCGGAGAGGTAAAGCGCCCGGGTAGGTATGTAGTGATCGGTGGTGATACCCAAAATGGTCAAAGAACCAACGGACAACCGACCATCATTCGAGCTTTACAACTAGCTGGGGGCATCACATCAATCGCTGATATTCGCCAAATTCAACTTCAACGTTATACTAGAAGCGGCAAACAACAAATCAGCACTATTAACCTCTGGCAATATTTGCAAGAACAAGATACATCTCAAGATACTATGCTGCAAGAAGGGGATATTATTTTTGTCCCGACCGCGACGGCGATCGACCCAGGAGAAGTTTCTGTTCTAGCTAATGCTAGCTTTGCTCCGGGGAGTGTGCAAGTGAGTGTTATCGGAGAAGTCAATACTCCGGGGGGACTCAAGTTACCTCCTAATACTACTTTAAATCAAGCAATTATGAGTGCGGGGGGTTTCAGAGCAAGTCGCGCTAACTCTAGAGTTGTGGAACTGATCAGGCTGAATCCTAATGGCACTATATCCCGTTCCCAAGTACAAATTAATTTGAATCAAGGAATCGATGCTCAAACCAACCCACTTATTCAAGATAATGATATAATTATAGTGGCACGTTCCAGGGCTGCTATCTGGGGGGACAATATTAATACGATTCTCGCACCATTTGGTAATATTATTGGTGGGATTCTCGTTCCTACCAGGCTCATAGAGCTGTTCAAGCTATTAGGAAATTAGGAATCAAATAACATTTGTCTTATGGATAAAAAACTGTTTTCTTCCATCAAGAATGACCTTAATGCTCAATATCTGTCTGTCCCCTCCGCTAATTACCTAGCTGGTACCCCAGAAGAGGATGACCAAGTCCTTGATATGAATTGGGTAATAGCTGTCGTCAAGCGTCGTCTTATGGTGATGACCATAGTAGCTGCCAGCATTGCTACTTTGAGCGGTAGTTTCATTATCTGGAATGCCAAAAAGATTGTTTCTGATTACGAAGGAAAATTTACTGTTTTAGTAGAACCTCTTACGACGGACGATCGGCTATCAAAGCTCTTAGTCCAAGCTCAAAATAATAGTTTAGGTATAACAGACTTGAACAAAATTAAATCATCAGCGGAAGACGGTTCCTCAGTCGATTATCAAAGTTTGACGCGGGTTTTGAAAACCCCAGAAGTGCTAATACCATTAATTAATAAATTACAAAAAAGATATCCAAATATTGAATATAAAACTCTCAAAAATCGCTTAACTATCGAACGTGTGACTTTCTTGCGAGATGGAAAGCAGGGGGGTACTAAACTCCTAGATATTAGATACCGCGATCCAAACCCCAAGCGCATAAAATATGTGCTGGAAGAAATGGCCAAATATTACGTAGAATATATGGGCAAAGAGCGCTTAAGAGTTGGCAAACAAAGTATAGATTTTATTGCTAAACAAATATCACCCCTCCAGCAGAAAGTAGATAACTTGCAACAAGAATTACAAGTATTAAGAGTTAAGTATAACTTTAATCAACCAGAACTACGCAGCCGCAGCCTATCAGATCAACTAGATAGTTTAGCTAATCGTCGCCTCGAAGTACAAGCACAACTAGCAGAAAGTAGGCAGCAATATGAAAGCTATAAAAAAATATCTTTAACGGGCGATAATCGCTGGATTGTTGATGTTAGACCAAAGTCTTATGAAAGTTTAATGAGCAAAGTAAATGAAATAGAGTCGCAATTAGCTTTAAGCTCTACTCAATTTTATGAAAATAGCCTTCCCATTCAATCTTTGCGGGAAAAACAGCAAAGTTTGCGCGATTTAATGCAAAAAGAAGCTGAGTCTGTCCTCCTTCAGATGAAATCACAACTAGAACAGTTGGAAGCTCGCGAGCGATTGATAACTAATAGCCAAAATTCACTGCAAGCAAAAATTACTCAAATGCCCCAAGCTCAACGTCGCTATGATGACATACAATTAAAACTAGAACTAGCTAAAGATACTCTCAAACTGTTCCTAGAAAAACAAAAAACCTTACAACTAGATGCTGGTCAAATTGATGGCTCTTGGCAAATTATATCTAAACCACAGTTAGTCACGGAAGACAATGGCGATCTCCATGTAGTCATACCAAAACCAACCAAGCGCCACTTAGCTATAGCGATCGTGATTAGTAGTTTACTAGGTATTGCTGTAGGTTTCTTAGTAGAAGTTTTAAATACTGTTTTCCATACTCCAGAAGAAATTAAATCCTTAGCTAAACGTCCCCTTTTGGGAGTTATCCCGATCGCCAAAGCAATGAAAATTAAATCTCGTAGGAGGCAAAGGATATCAAGTAAGTTCACTAGCGTAAATTCAACCACTCACAGCGCAGGTTTAAGACAAATAATAATGTCTAATGATAAGGATTTTCCTTTGATTGAGGCATTTCATTACTTATATGCAAATATTCAGTTATTAAATGCTGAAGATCCGATAAGTTCTTTAACTATCACTTCGACTGCTAAAGGTGAGGGTAAATCCACTGTAGCAGTTTATTTAGCTAAAACTGCTTCTGCTGTAGGTAAGCGAGTATTATTAGTAGATGCTAATATGCGTTTTCCTCAACTGCACACATACCTTGGCATATCAAATATGAGAGGTTTAAGTGATGCTTTGACTTCTGATTTAAGTTTAAATGAGGCTATTCAGCGATTACCTGACGATGAGAATCTTTTTGTCCTCACTGCTGGTACTATTCCCCCAGATCAAATTAAATTACTTTCTTCAAAGAAAATGCACTATTTAATGGAGCAGTTCCTAGTATTATTTGATTTAGTAATTTACGATACGCCACCTTTAATTGGTTTAGCTGATGGTCATTTAGTAGCTTCTCAAACTAATGGTACAGTGCTGATAGTAAAAATAGAAAAGACCGATAGAGACATGGTAAGCAAAGCTTTAGATCAACTAAATGCAGCCGATATTAAAGTATTTGGAGTAGTAGCTAATGGGGTTAAGGGACGATAAATGAGAGCCCCGACTGCTTTAAAAAGTGGGGTGATAAGCAGGGCTGATTCATTCTACAAAAAATGATAATTTTGTAGGGTCGTGCCCCGTGCCGACCCTCTTCACCGACGATTTGTCCTCATTTCACGGGCTGGAGTAACCACGGGGTGATTACCCCTACAAGAGAATGAATCAGCCCTGGGGTGGTAAGCTGTCGCCCATTTAAATTGCATATTCGGGACGCTGCTCAGAGCAAGATCCCACTAATGGTTTGATTGATTCTTGACACACAATTTAAATGGAGAACAGCTTAATTATATCAAGACCTAAGAAAGAGTCTTTCGAGCGCGTTCCGATCGCTCTTCTGCGGTATCCATCACATCAGCCATTTTATCCACCATTTCCCCTGGATAATTTTCCAGTACCCGAGTAGAAAGGGAAATCCGGCCGCGACCTTCGTCGAGGTCAACTACCAGCGCCTTTATAGGTTGACCGGGAGCAAAAACCTGTGCCAGGTTATCAATATATTTTTGGCTAATTTGCTTGATGTGGAGTAAACCGCTAACTCCTTCCAAGTCAACAAACACGCCAAAAGGCTTGATGCTGCTAACTTTTCCTTCCACTAACTGACCGATTTGCAACTGACTGAAGGCGCTCGATTGAGCGGCCATCCGCTGGGAAAGTACGAGTTTGTCTCGATCGCGATCCACTTCCAAAAAATTCACCGTCAAAGATTGACCGATCAGCGATTCTATGTTATCGCGTTGGGCTAAGTGCGATCGGGGAATAAAACCGCGCATTCCCTCAACATCCACCGTCACGCCGCCCTTATTCGCCCCAGAAACCCGCACCTGAAGGACTTTACCAGTTTCCTGCAAAGCAACTAAATCTTCCCAAGCTTGCTGAATTTGTAACTGTTTCAGAGACAGAGTAACTTGGCCGTCTGCGTCTTGTTCGCGGATAATTAAAAAGTCCTGTTCCTCGTTTAGCGGAACCACTTCCGACAAATCCGTAACCGTTCTCAAAGCAGCCTCTGCGATCGGCAAAAAAGCCGAAGACTTGCCGCCGATATCAACATACGCGCCGTTTGAGTCGTACTCGAACACTTTGCCGCGCACCACTTGTCCCTTCTGGAACTCGTAATTGTGCTGTTCGAGGGCTTTAGCAAAATCATCCATTGAAAAAGATGCTTTTGCGCTTTGAGAACCTGTAGATTTGGAATTCATGTCAGTTTATTTATCAGTTGTCAGTTGTTAGTTGACAGTTGTCAGTTGTTAGTTGACAGTTGTCAGTTGTCAGTTGTTAGTTGACAGTTGTCATATGTTGAAGGAAGAAGGAAGATTTTCCCCCACTCTCCCACTCTCCCACTCTCCCACTCTCCTATTCTCCCACTCTCCTATTCTCCCCATCTTCCACTCTCTAAACAGGTTGAAGTTCCTGTTGAAATAGGTGCTTGACTTGCACCCACGACTCGGCTGCGGCGGTAGCGTCGAAACTGCCGCGATGGTCGCAGAAAAAGCCATGATCCGCATTGTACTGGAAAATTTGGTGAGGAATTCTGTGTTTTTCCAATTCGGCGGCGATTTGGTCAACTTGTTCTTTGGGAATGCTGGGGTCTTGAGTGCCAAAAAAGGCGTAGAGAGTGCCTTTAATGTCGGCTGTGCGGGCGATCGTCCGAGTATCGCCACCGGGGGTATTGGTGGCGATACCAGCGCCGTAGAAAGACGCTGTAGCCTTGATTTCGGGCAAAGTAGCGGCAAGGTAGGCTACGTGTCCGCCGAAGCAGAAACCGATGCAGCCAAAACCTTGTTGTTTGACGGATGGTAAAGTTTTGAGGTAATCGATGGTGGCTTGAATGTCACTGAGGAGTTCGGATGCGGTAGTTTGTTCTTTGTATTCTCTGCCGATTTTGATATCTTCCGGCGCGTAACCGGTTTCAAAGTTGGGGGCTTGGCGCTGGTAGATGGCCGGGGCGATCGCCACATATCCTTCCTTTGCTATTCTGTCAGTAACCTCGCGGATGTGCGAGTTAACGCCAAAGATTTCTTGGATGACGATAACTGCGGGAAATTCGCCGGCGGTGGCGGGTTGGGCTAGGTAAGCGGCAATTTGTAAATCTTTGTTGGGAATTGTGACGTTAGCTGTGCGAATTTCTGGGTTAGTCATAGTGAGTTTGAGTGCAATTATATTTCATTTGTGAATGAGATTTTTTTTAACGAACCGCGAAGGCGCGAAGAACACGAAGGAAGAAAAGAGAAGTTTTTTTGGCGAAAGTCTTTCTTTTCTTCTCTTCGCGTCCTTTGCGTCTTCGCGGTTTGTTTCAAAAATCTATTTTACAACATCACATTTGGGAATTGTGACGTTAGTTGTGCGAATTTCTGGGTTAGTCATAGTGAGTTTGAGTGCAATTATATTTCATTTATGAATGAGATTTTTTTAAACGAACCGCGAAGGCGCGAAGAACACGAAGGAAGAAAAGAGAAGTTTTTTTGGCGAAAGTCTTTCTTTTCTTCTCTTCGTGTCCTTTGCGTCTTCGCGGTTCGTTTAAAAAATCTATTTTACAACATCACATTCCCAGGAAATCTCTGTTTCAAAACTGGCATCACCGGACAAGGTTTTTGAGTTTGCAAATTCTCCGGTTTGTTCCAAGTAAAAGGCCCTTTATTCTCGGCCGCCATCCACAGCAAACTTTTGGCTCTAGTCATCGCTACGTAAAGCAATCTAAATTCTTCTGCTGTTTTCAAATAACCTGCTTGTTCCCACGCTTCACCGAGATTTGGTAAAGGATATTTTTCGTGCAAACTCGCTCTAATTTTTGCTCTCGCTACCTCTGCTAAGGTGAAATCTCCTAAAAATCTAGTTTGTGGCAAAACTCGCAAACTTCCGGGGATAGTTTGTTCGTGCAGAAACGGCAAAAATACGCAATCCCAATCTAAGCCTTTAGCTTTGTGCATGGTAATAATTGTGAGTTGACCTTTGCTGGTATAACGTTCTTCTATTTTGTCGTCTGCATCTACAGGTTCAAATCTTTCGGAACTGACAATTTCGCTCAGTACGTCTAAAATATTGTGCATTGAATTGTTGCCGGCGGTTTGGATTGCTACTCGTTCTGCTAATTTGTCGGCTGTGGCTAATTCTGTTTGGTCGTATTGCAGCGCTAAGGCTAAAAATGAGATAATTTGGTATGGTGGTAATTCTAAGCGTGCTTGCAGTAAACTGCAGCAAAAATAGCGACATTTCTGCACGGGATCGGACTGCTGCGGGTCTAGGGGGCCTGGATACAGGAATTGTTCGGGGCTGGTGGTAAAGGCATTGTAGTCTTGTTTGGGGATGAGTTGCCGATCGCTCAAAATCTTTAAGGCTGCTTTCAGGTAATCTGGTGAGTGCGGGCGATCGAGAAATTGCAGCAATGTTAAGATTTCCCAAGGTACTTGAGAATGTCTGTCGCGTTCTCCCACATCCTCAATTTTAATTCCGTATTTACGCAAATCAAAGCTTAATCCGTGTTTTTGCGGATTTTCTAGAACTTCTTTGATAAACTTGCCTTGTTTGTTTTCCCGCACCAAAACTGCCATTGATTTGAGATGTTCTAAGGGCAATTTTGGGTTATTTTCTGCATCTCTCGCTTCACCGTCTGATTCGATATTTGGGTCAGGGTTTACCCATTCAAGATCCGCAGGCGAAAATTGCTCAACCAACTCAATTACCCGCTTACCAATTAACTCAACACTATGGTAAATATCCCTAGGATTACACAATTCTAAACCGCGCCCAATGGGATCGGGATTGGCATTTTGTTGGGGGTCATCGCTGGGAACTGTTTGAATAATTTGGTTGCGAAAAGGCTGTTCTGTTCCGGCTAATTCCGACCGATTTACCCATTGCAACATAAAGTTAGCTGCATCGATAATTACCTGGCTGCTGCGACCTGCGCCGTCCATTGTCGCTAACTTATTTTCAACTTCGCACTCGTCACAAAACTTGTTAAAATAAATCGGGTCTGCGGGAGTGAATGTAGAATTTATCGCTTGATTTGGATCGCCAACTCTGATAAAATTTGGAGGTGAGTTACGATTGTCTGGATCTTGAGCTAATGTTTGCAAAAGTTCAGTCTGCAGAGGTGTTGAATCCTGGGCTTCGTCCTCGAAAACAGCAAATACTTGCTTTTGCTCGATCGCCCTCGCTCCCGGATTTTCCAACACCCGCAAAGCTGCTAAAATCATTTCGTCGTAATCGATAAATTCTCGACTCCTCAACAAAGCCTGATATTTTTGATATAAACCGCCAGCTACGGCTAAAATTTCATAGGCGTCGTCTGAATCTAAAGCGCTCATTTCTAACAACTCTTGGGGAGACAAACCAGAAGATTTCGCCTCGTGAATCACAGTTTTAGCTAACTGCGGCAAAATCTCCGTCCGCAAAACCGATTGTCGCCGCAGCCTCTCCGTTTCCTCTCCATCAAATTGCTGTCCTTCTAGCAAAATTTGATATCGGCGGGGATTTTCTGCGATCCAAAGTTCTACACAAGTGCGAATTAAGCGGTGACTTTGAGTCGGAGTCACTAAGGTAGAATTTTCTAAATTTAAACCCGATAAATCGGGATGGCGCATGGCAATGTTTAAAGCTAAACCGTGCAATGTGTGTACTGCAAAACCGCCTTGAGATAAAGACAATTCTGCTAATCTTTGGCGAATTTTAGCTTTAATATTAGCAGCAGCCGATCGCGTAAATGTCACCACAATTAACTGGCGGCGGTTGTGAAGCCGATGGCGGGCGATCGCAATTGCGGACGCAGCGGCCATTCCCGTAGACTTCCCGGCCCCTGGAACGGCGGAAACGGCAAGGGGGCCGCCTGTCCAATCTGCCATCTCGTGCTGCCCCTTACGCAGGCTGTCACGAATTTTACCGCAAGCTGCAGCCAAAAAAGCCGCCGGCTCTAACTCGGAGAAAGCGCTGTCAGGGCGATCGATCTCAGTAGTCGATCGGCTAAAATCAGAATCAAATTCATCAGTCATTATTACATCCGCGTTTATCTGCGTTCATCTGCGGTTAAAAATCCCAAAATCTTCAACCCCAACCGTTTCCATTTTTGTATCGGCTAAACTAACACCATCTATCCGAGCTTAAATTAAAACCAGCATAAAATTCAATACCTTACAGGAAAAACCCTAATGAAAACTCAACTCAAAACCAATTCCCGGCCGCACCAGCCCCACCTAAACCAACCCAACAACAGCACAATTCGTTTTGCTGTGGCGGCATTTTTAACTTTATCTTCAGCTATTGCTTTACCGAGTTGTGCCGCAAATTCGCCCTCCAGCGCTGGAGGTAGCGCAGATTCATCCAGCAGTCGCGAAAACCAAATTGTCGCATCTGCACCCCAACAGGCGCCCGCCCCAGTCACAAGACAAGGCGCACGGCCAAAAACTTCTGCTGTATCCAAAACAGCACCCCCAGAAACTCCAGCAACTACTCCCCAACTGATTAAAAAAGCCGAGCTCAGTGTCGTTGTCAAATCAATTGACACTAGCACTAAATCTGTTACCGAGATTGTGAAAAAGCAGCAAGGCGATATCTTGGGTTTCCAAAACCAAAAGCCGCCGGATTCTAGTATCCGCCAAACCGCAATGTTGGAGATTCGGGTACCTCAAGCAAAGTTAGAAACTACTTTAGATGCTTTAGCAAAACTCGGAAGCGTACAGAATCGAGGGCTTACGGCTGAGGATGTTACTACTCAATTAGTTGATAATGACGCTAGGCTGCGGAATCTTCGCAAATCGGAAGAAGTTGTGTTAAAAATTATGGAGCGATCGGGTTCTGTGGGGGATGTGTTGAAAGCTGCTCAAGAGTTGAGCAATATTCGGGAGTCGATCGAGCGGATTGATGCTGAGTTAAAAAGTTTGCGGAATCAAGTAGCTTATTCGACAATTAGTTTAACTTTAGAAGCCGCAGTCTCGGCTCAGCAAGATCCCGAACCTTCTCTCGGTTTGCGGGCGCAGGAAACTTGGGGGAAAGCGACTCATTCTGTGGGCGAATTGACTTTAGGTTTGTTTGCTTTTGGTATTTGGATGTTGGCTTACAGTCCTTATTTGCTGTTAATTGCCGCTGCGGTTTACGGCTTTAATCGATTTAATAAACAGCATTCTGCTCCGAAAATTCAAGAACCGAAACCGCCTCAGTAGTCAGTAGTCAGCAGTCAGCAGTCATTAGTCAGCAGTCAGCAGTCAGTAGTCATTAGTCAGCAGTCAGCAGTCATTAGTCATTCCACCCACGTAAAATTTATGTATTGTGGAACGGCCGGAGAAGCCGTTCTTAAAACCAACGACAACTAACAACTGACAACTAACAACTGACAACTAACAACTGACAACTAACAACTGACAACTAACAACTGACAACTAACAACTGACTAATCATCAATTTGCCATCCATCTTTGGTATAATCTTCATCCAGAATCTTTTTCGGCCTCATCACCAGCACGACTCGTCCCAAAATCGACAACTGCGGGGATGTTTCAAACCATTGCAATTCTAAATTGCCTGCGTTGTCGGTGAGGAAATAACTCTCAGCATCCCACTGTCTTTGGGCCCGATCGGCAATAATCAAAACTTCTTCAACTTTACCTTGCAGCGGTACCGGCAATCGATCGCTCATTTCCAAAATCGCCACTGGATCTTCGGCTTTCAAAATTACCTGCCATCCGGGAATCGCCACCCAAGCTCCGGCTCCGGCAAATTTTACCATTCGGAACGGCTCGATTTCCTCCGGTAAAGGCACTGCTATCAAATCTGACGCCGTAAGCGGCAATTTGCCGGCAACGGGGACAATCCGGGGCAGTTGTTCCTCAGAATCGACTCTGTAGGTGGGTAAGCGGGGCGCTTCGCGTCTCGGAACTACGGTAAAATCTACGAGCAATTGCTCGATTTGCCCCCTAGCTGTTTGGCTGCTAGCTAATTTTAAGCCGCGAGCAATTAAGCGCGATCGCTCTTGCAAATCGCTTTTCTGTCTCGCCAACTGCCAGCATTGGTAGGCTACAGCATCCCCTGGAGTGTCTGTGAACCCCTGCGGGAGACTCCCGAAGTGCGAAAACTCCTTCATGGCTTTGGCAACTTGACGAGCATCGTCAACATCCAAATTGTGGGCTAGGATCAAAGCTGCTGCTCCGGCTCGCTCTGTCTGAGACAAAATCCGAAATTCGTATAAAATATCACTTCCTTTGCGTAGAAAGTGCGATCGAACTTCTTCCGAACCGCCAGCGTTGACCATGCTGGTGTAAACTTGGGCTGCGACGCTGACTTGATTTTGCTGAATTGGCTCAAAACCAGTTGCTTCAAAAACCTTCTGAGAACTCCAGCCTGCTTGCTGTAAGGCGGTGCAGGCTTGTCCCCACTCTACCCAAGTGCCTTCCTTGCGGCGGAGCGATCGAATTAACTTTTCGACATCCACAGCATTAGTGGAGGGTGCAGGTGCAGAAGGCGAGAAATCTTGAGGTGTATCAGTCATAATTTAATCAAAAACCAGTGCTAATTTATCAGAAATTTGGGTAAAAACCCCGTCCTTTGAGGACAGCTTTACAATATCTTCAGGTTTGCTCACAAAGTAAGTGCTAGAATGTAAGCATGACACAAAAAGCTTTCAAGTACCGCTTCTATCCGACTCCGGAGCAAGAAACCTTGCTTCGGAGAACCTTGGGCTGTACTCGATTGGTGTACAACCGCGCTCTCTGGGCCAGAACTGAGGCATGGTACGAACGGCAAGAGCGAGTTGGCTACACCGAAACCTCTAGTTTGTTGACTGCATGGAAAAAACAAGAGGATCTTGATTTCCTTAATGACGTTAGTAGCGTCCCCTTGCAACAGGGCTTGAGACACCTGCAATCTGCATTTTCTAACTTCTTTGCAGGACGGGCGAAATACCCCAACTTTAAGAAAAAGCGCAATGGCGGCAGTGCAGAATTTACCAAGTCTGCCTTCAAATGGCGAGACGGTCAACTGTTCTTGGCGAAAACCCTTGAAGCCTTGGCGATTCGGTGGAGTCGGGCTATCCCTCAAGGCGCAGAACCTTCTAGCGTCACGGTGAGACTATCGCCTGCTGGACGCTGGAGTGTTTCGCTGTTGGTGGATATCGAGATTGAACCATTGCCCCAGTCTCCTAATGAAGTCGGGATTGATTTGGGTATTACGAGTTTGATGGCCCTGAGTACGGGTGAAAAAATTACCAATCCCTCATGTTTCAAGGCGAAACGCCACAAACTCTCAAAAGCTAAAAAAGCATTGAGTCGCAAGCAAAAAGACTCTAAAAATCGCCAAAAAGCGCGTTTGAAAGTCGCTAGAGTTTATGCGGAAATTAGCGATGCTAGACAAGATTTTCTTCACAAGTTGACAACTCGGTTGGTGAGAGAAAACCAAACCATCGCCGTAGAAGACTTGGCTGTGAAGAATCTGGTGAAAAATCACAAACTCGCCCTCTCCATCAGTGATGCAAGTTGGGGTGAGTTGGTAAGGCAACTTGAATACAAGTGTAAATGGTACGATCGCACTTTGATTAAGATCGATCGTTGGTTTCCCAGTTCTAAGCGGTGTGGGCATTGCGGTCACATCCTTGAAAGGCTGCCGTTGAATCTGAGAGAATGGAATTGCCCTAAATGCAGCGCTCACCACGACCGAGATATCAACGCCGCCCAAAATATACTTGCCGCAGGGCTTGCGGTGAAAGTCTGTGGAGCGAACGTAAGACCGGATAGGCATAAGTCTGATGGCGGTTGCGATGAAGCAGAAAGGTCTAGAAAGTGATTTCTAGAATCCCCGTGCGTTCACGCCGGGGCGGATGTCAAGTGTGATTCGATATCAGCAAGCATCGTGTCGCGGCAGAGCGATCGATTGATAGTAAGGGAAGTATGAGACTATTGTTACAGAATAGTTGCTCGCCTAAATTTACCAAGGGGAGTTTATCGTATTGTTATGGATAATGCCATTCCAGAGCTCGATCAAATTAAACGCCAGCTCATGACCCTACACCGACCGAAAAAACCCAAAATGTTGGTAGTAGACGATGAACCAGACAATCTGGATTTACTCTACCGCACTTTCCGACGAGATTTTAACGTACTCAAAGCTGATAGCGGGATTCGCGCCTTGGAAGTCCTCGGTATTGAGGGCGAGGTCGCCGTCATCATTTCCGACCAGCGGATGCCTGAAATGAAGGGAACAGAGTTTCTCAGCAAGACCGTACCACAGTTTCCGAATACCGTCAGAATTATTTTGACGGGTTTTACTGACATTGAAGACTTAGTGGATGCAATTAACTCTGGACAGGTTTACAAGTATATCACCAAGCCTTGGGACCCGAACGAATTGAAAATGGTGGTGCAAAAAGCTGCCGAGACTTATGAAGTTCTCAAGCAGCGGACTGAGGAATTGCACCGCGCCCAAAATCAAATACAACTGTTAGCAACAATCATGCAGGCGGCTGTGGATTATCCGAATTTGGAACTTAGTTTAGAACCAATGGCTACTGCTGTTAGCGATAATTTTTTGGCGGATGTTTGCATTTTGCAAATGTTGGAAGAAAATGTTTTAATCCCAGTCCAAGGCACTCACACCAGCGGACACACTGTGGAAAATTGGCTGGCTGATGACCCTCTGGTTGGGGAGGCAATTTCCTCTCAAACTATTCAGGGTGCTGTAAATATTGCCAGCGACGCAGCCCTAGCTAGTCTGCCGCACTATCAAAAATCTGGCGTTCAAGCTCACTTGATCGTGCCGGTGATTCACAAAGGTCGATCGCTAGCCCTGATGTCCCTCCAGTGGAAACAACCTTGTTCCCTGCGCCCCGACGAACTCACAACAGTTCACCTCGCCGCTCAAGAAGTTGCTTTGGTACTGACGAGTTTTCAAGGTGGTTAGTCATTGGTTATTGGTTATTGGTTATTAGTTATTGGTTATTGGTTATTGGTTATTGGTTATTGGTTATTAGTCATCAGTCATTAGTCATTAGTCATCAGTCATTAGTCATTGGTTATTGGTTAGTTGCTACCAATTACCAATTCCCAATTCCCAATTCCTAAGTCCCAATTCCCAATTCCCAAGTCCCAAGTCCCAATTGCTAACTCCCAAGTGACAAATAACAAACAACAAATAACAAATAACCAATAACAAATAACCAATAACTAATAACCAATAACTAATAACAAATAACCAATAACCAATGACTAATAACGCCGAAGGAATTAAAAATATCTTTAACAGAATTGCACCAGTTTACAACCAAATGAACGACTGGTTGAGCTTGGGGCAGCACCGGATTTGGAAGCAAATGGCGGTGAATTGGAGCAGTGCGGGCCCGGGAAATACTTGTTTGGACTTGTGCTGCGGTAGCGGGGATTTAGCTTTGCTGCTGGCAAAACAAGCAGGGCCTACCGGCTGTGTATTTGGAGTAGATTTTTCCGCCGAACAATTGGCTGTTGCTGCTTTGCGCGATCGACCTTTGCTTACCCAGACAAGTCCCATAACCTGGATAGAAGCTGATGCCCTAGACTTGCCTTTTACCGACAATTACTTTGACTGCGCCACAATGGGTTACGGCTTGCGTAACGTGACGGACATCCCCCGCAGCCTTCAAGAATTGCACCGCGTGCTCAAACCGGGCGCAAAAGCCGCCATTCTCGACCTCCACCGCCCCAGTAATTCCCTCATGCGGAGCTTTCAGCAGTTTTATCTCGACAGTCTCGTGGTGCCAATTGCTCAGCAATTTGGGATGACTCAAGAATATGCCTACATTAATCCTAGTTTAGAAAAATTCCCGATCGGTCAGCAGCAAGTCGCGATCGCCCGCGAAGCCGGATTTGCAGCAGCCACCCACTATCCCATTGCTGGAGCTATGATGGGAGTATTGGTATTAGTGAGTTGACTGTTGACTGCTGACTGTTAACTGTTAACTGTTGACTGTTGACTGTTGACTGCTGACTGTTGACTGTTGACTGCTGACTAATAACTACTGACTGCTGACTGTTGACTGCTGACTGTTGACTAATAACTAATAACTACTGACTACTGACTACTGACTACTGACTACTGACTGCTGACTAATGACTACTGACTAATTCCCAATTCCCAATTATTGATGAACCAGTCTGACATTTGGCTGTTGTTTGCTCCGCCTGTAGTGGGAGGCATTATTGGCTATTTTACTAACGACATAGCCATCAAAATGCTGTTTCGCCCCTATCGAGCTATTTATATCAAAGGGCGGCAGTTGCCTTTCACTCCCGGCTTGATCCCCCGCAACCAAGAACGCTTGGCCAAGCGAATTTCTGACACAATTATGGGTTCGCTGCTGACACCACAAGAATTGCAAAATTTGGCGCGCCGCCTTTTGCAAACCGAGCGGATGCAGTCGATAATTCTCTGGCTGCTGCAGTTGGCGCTGGATCAGGTAAAAGCAGACGCAGAACAAAAAACATCTAAAATTCTCGCTAACATTCTGCGAGATTTGCTGGGAGAATCTGTGCCGCGAATTCTCAAAGTTTTGGCGCGCCGGGAAGATTTTTTAGAAGCTCAGCTAAATCAAATTTTTGACCAAGTTTTGCTAGAAATTCAGCTAACAGAAGCTCAGGCGGCTCAGTTGGCTGATTGGCTGTTGCAGGTAGTAATACCGCCGGAAGTGCTGCGGCAGGCTTTAATTGACTTTTTGACCGATCGCAATATTTCGATTATCGATGAAGGGTTTCGAGAAAAAACCAGCGGCACTTATTGGGTTGTCGCCAATTTGTTTGGTTTGCGGAACACTTTAACTCGGCTGCGGACTTTTTGTCTCGACGACAGAGAAGCAACAAATAAGCGGTTAGCAGAGTTAACAGTTTCTTTGGGAATTCGCGGGCGACTTCAGGAATGGCTGCAAAATTTGTCAATGCAAAACTTACCGGTTTCCACTGTAAGACAGTTGCGAAAAACAATGCGCGACAGCGTTCGTACCTACGTTCAACAGCGGGGTACAGAGGTACTTGATGGGTTGAGCAAATCTATTGACTGGGAAAATATTTCGCGGTTGATTCTGAATCGATTGCAAACTTCAGCGGTAATGAGCGCTTCCCTAGAAATTGTCAGCAAAGAACTAGCTTTGGTTTTAGATCGTTATTTAGAGCGGGATTTAGAAAAAATTGTAGCTCAGGCTATCCCGATTTTAAATATCGACCAGGTGATTGTCGATCGAGTAAAAGGCACTTCTCCCGAAGAATTAGAGCTAGCAATTCAGGGAATTGTCAAAAGTGAGTTGCAGGGAATTGTAAATTTAGGAGGCATTTTAGGTGTTTTTGTCGGCTGTTTGCAGACAGTCATACTTTTGCTGCAGCGATGATTGATCTCGGCAGTTGTGAGATATTTGGTTGTAATATGATATCGAGCGCAGAATTTGCACGCACAGTAGACTTGCATTGAATTCCTACGCTTTTCTGAGCCTCCAATTATCTGCGTTTGTCTGTGTTGCATCTGCCTAGAATCTGCGGTTGCTCGATCGGTTATTTTTGACCCAATCCCTAATTTACTTATTTTCTAAATCTATGCCACTTCCCAATTCGGACGATCGCCCCTATACCCCAAAAAACCCCCGCAACCTCAGCCGCCAACAATACGAGCGTTTAACCGCAGAAATAGCCACTCCCTACCGGCCTCTGCGACAGTTGGTCTACGTAGCTTGTGGCGCTTCGGGCTTTATCGGCGGTCTGGTTTTCCTCGCTCAAATTGCCTCTGGCCGGGAAATAGGCTCTGCTTTGCCAAATTTTGCCCTCCAAGTCGGAGTCGTGGCTCTGATGGTGTTTTTGTTTCGCCTAGAGCAACGCGCCGAAGCCCGATCGCCGAAGTCAAAGTAACAAAAATTTACAAATCGACACAAAAATCTATTTGAGGTAAAGAAAAGTTAGAATAATAAAGAAATTATTACGAAATCCTGGTTTGCGATCGATCCCTGTCATGATTAAAGAGTGGGTTCAATTGGGGTCAGCACATTTAAAGACCCTAATCATAAGCCGCTTTTACTTCCTTCAATTGGGGTCAGCTTTGATAAAGACCCTAAATATATAAAACAAATTTCAGCCCAGCGCCAGCCTTCATTGATAGAAGAGCTGGCGTTTGGCATTTGGGGCAGTAGGGGGCGCGCGCGGCCAAGCACAGTTCCCAAAAAATAATGCCACAGCAGGAAAGCTGCAAATCCTGCTTATCGTCAGTCATCCCCAATCCCCAATCCCCAAATCTAAAATCTAAAATCTAAAATCTAATCAGATCTGTGTCAAAGTCTAATTAGAAAAAGTTGTTGGGAGATTTTACTATGAGCAGGTCATTTTGCAAAGTGCGGTGGACGCTATTTTTAGCTGCCGGTGCGGGAATTGTATTTTACAGCAGTGCGGCGGCGGCGGCGGCCGAAAAGGTAGTGCTCAAATACAGTGCGATCCGAATGACTTTACCAGTCAGCGAATTAGAAGTTTTTGCAGGAACTGGGAAAATGTCGCCCGGGTTAGAAATGCTGTTGTCCCAGGCAAAACAAGACCCGGAAGCGATTCGCAGAAATCTTACGAGACCGGTTAAAGTCAATCAAAGGTTTTTGGATGGGACGCTTAACAGTCAGGTTGGGGAAATTATTCTCGATGAAGTGGGTCAGGTAATTCGGACTCCTTCTGGGAATGCAAATCGAGAAGCTTTGAGATCGGCTCTGGTGCTGTCTGCAACTAATGATAACGAGATTACGCTGCTGGAAGCGATGAGGAATTATCCGGCTGCTGAAGTTTATGTTGAGGGCGATCGTTTAGTTGAAGCTTACGGCAAACTGGTGGCTTTGTCAGAACAATTGGGCGGCGTTTCGGAACGGCTGCAAAACATTTTGAACAAGATTCGTCTGCCTAGGTTGTAGGGGATTGTGTCAAGGATCGTTGATTTGTGCGATCGTACAATTTTTCGGAACCTGCATAAATTACACCAGACTCACATTTTATTTTTGCAAAATTTCCTGATTTTAACACCAGTCTAAAACAAGAATGCAGCGCTATACAAGCTCCCAACCCAACGGGAATCAGTTAGTCCCAAATCTCATATCGAAAAGCAGGCAATCTCACATGGTATAATTTTTCTCTTAAATCTATCCCTGGATAGATGTTATACAGTTAATAAAAAGTTGACAATGATGTTTCTTTTTGGGGTGTTTTGAGCAAAAAATGCGGCTGAGAGCTTCTGTATCTTCCATAAATAGAAATACGATCTGCTGGACATTACAGATTATGTGTTTTAAGATATGGAAATGCTGTCAGAGTTAGGCGCTTGCAAAAAAAATGACCAGTCATTAGTAAGCTAGTGCTATCACAGATAACATTACGCAACGCATTCCCCAAAACTTTTGACAAAAAAAAGTTAAAAACGGAAAGGGTGAGAGACTGGATTAATTAACAGCACCTCACATCCAAATAAAATCGTAATTTCAGGGTAGTACACTTTCATTCCATCGACTCTATATACTGGCTAAAAATAGCAACATGAAAAACGATCCTATTCGTCCAAAAGACCGTTTCTTGGTGTTCGGCGCTCCGGCGATCGAAGATGCTGAAATTCAAGAAGTGGTGGCAACCATGAAAACAGGTTGGTTGGGTACCGGCCCGAAAGTCAGGCTTTTTCAAGATGAATTCAATGCTTACAAGGGTTCCCAGTACGCGGTTGCGGTTAATTCCTGTACGGCGGGATTGCACTTGAGCGTCCTCGCTGCTGGCTTGAAACCAGGGGATGAAGTCATTACTACTCCAATGACTTTTTGCGCTACAGTTAATGCGATTATTCACGCCGGAGCAACACCGGTACTGGCGGATGTAGATCCGGTGACAATGAATATTGACCCGGCTCAAGTCGAAGCTAAAATAACTCCTAAAACTAAGGCGATTTTACCAGTTCACTTCGCCGGTCGTCCCTGCGATATGGATGCGCTTTGTTCCATTGCTAGCCGTCACAATTTGAAGTTGATTGAAGACTGCGCTCACGCGATCGAAACACAGTACAAGGGACGGAAAGCAGGCACCTTTGGCGACTTCGGATGTTTCAGCTTTTATGTCACCAAAAACATCACGACTGGCGAAGGAGGAATGATTCTGGCTCGCGCTCAAGCAGACTCTGACAGGCTCAACATTTTAGCGCTGCACGGTATGAGCAAAGATGCTTGGAAGCGTTTCAGCGACTCGGGTTACAAGCACTACGAAGTGGTGGAAGTCGGCTTTAAATACAACATGATGGATCTGCAAGCTGCGATCGGCATTCATCAATTAAAACGAGTCACCCCTTATTGGCAGCGGCGGGAGCAGATTTGGCAGCGCTACAATGAAGCATTTGCGGATTTGCCGATTACTGTACCGGCGAACCCAGAACCGGATACCATTCACGCTTATCACCTGTACACAATTCTGGTAGATGAAGCGAAAACAGGAATCAGCCGCGACGAGTTTCTCAACGCTATTAATGCTGAAAATATTGGTGTCGGCGTACATTACATGAGTATGCCGGAACATCCTGTCTATCAAAAAATGTTTGGATGGCAGACTGCAGACTATCCAAATGCTAGCTACATTGGGCGGCATACAGTTAGCTTGCCGATTTCAGCTAAATTAACAGATGCAGATGTGGAAGATGTAATTGCTGGTGTTAAGAAATGTTTAGCCCTAGGCAAAGCTAAAAATCCTGTTTTAGCAACTGCCGCCTAAAGTCCTCAGATAGGATGATTGATTCTCTCCTTAAGAATTAAACATCCTAGTCCTGACTTTTGACTCCCGCTCTCAAATCAGGCTGCATTTACATGATTAGCTTTCTTTGTAATTCCTAATTGGTCTGTAAACCTACCGAAAAAACAGAATACCCAGAACCCGGCGGTAGTTAAAAACGTCGGGTATCTGGGAGGGAGATAGCTTTTTAGCTTTAATGGGTTGACCTATTGGCTTTTGAGTTAAAAATGAGGTAGTTTGTTGGGTTTAATCCATCTTGAGAGTTGTTATATAGCAATAGGGCAGCGTCTAATAACTCTATTTACAGTCATTTGCGAATCTAAGCTGTTATACATTTAAATTGTGCATCTAAAATCAATCAAAATATTGTATGATGGGTACGCGAAACCGTTCCGAACATCCAATTTAAATGTAAAATAGCTTATGTGAGAAGAGCTATACTTCATTATCCTGATTCGTTGAGTAATATTGCTGATTAATATGTTAAAATTGAGTGCTTTATTCCCAATACATTCTCGAAACCGAGGAATCAGCGACGTATTTTTTTCAGTGTGTAAAGAATGGCAAGGCCCTGAATTGAAGGCTCGCATGGTTGTCCCGAGTTGCGATCGCGAATGTCGCGGCCCCAATGTAGTGGAAGCAATTCCGTCATTTCTGAGAAAACTATATTACCGCAGCCCTAGTCTTCCCATAATCAAGACAGAGAAGCGTTTTCTCAAAGATTTCAAAGATTTTGATCTGGCATACTTGTGGCCTGGTATATCATTAGATTTTGTAAAGAAGGTTAACAAGCAGAGCAAGCCAATTGTTTTGGAGCGAGTTAATAGTTATCAAGGCGAAGCTAAGATAATCCTTGATGATGCTTACTCTCGCTTGGGATTGGAACCTCAACACAGCATTACTCCAGAAAATATTCAGGATGAAAAGGAAAAACTCAACCTAATTGATTTTCTGTTTTGTCCTAGTCCGATAGTAGCAAAATCGTTTCAAGAAGTCGGGGTTCCTGAAGAGAAACTACTTGTAACGACAGAAGGTTGGTGGCCCGATCGTTTCCCCAATTATCAATCTCAAAAACCGCCGCAGGATGAAGTTAACGTCCTTTTCCTAGGTTTTGCCTGCGTCCGCAAAGGGGTTCATTTGCTGTTGAAGGCTTGGGAGCTAGCTGGGATTAAGGGAACGCTGACAATTTTTGGAGCGATGGAGCCTGCGATCGCTCAAACTTGCAGTCATTGGCTGAAACGTCCTGATGTCGTTCAATTTGATCATGCTTTTGACTACAGTTTTGCCTATCGCAAAGCTGACTTTTTTGCCTTTCCCAGTCTTGAGGAAGGTAGCGCACTCGTCATCTATGAAGCAATGGGTCATGGTTTGCCGATTCTTACTTCGCCGAGGGGAGGAGGCGGTGTGGTGCGTGATGGTATTGACGGCATAATTCTCGATCCCTACGATACGGATGCCTGGGTGGAGGGACTGCGAAAATTATCTAATTCTCCTGATTTGCGCGCTCAGATGGGAGCCTCCGCCCGCAAGCGAGCTTTGGATTTGACTTGGCCCCAAGTTGCTGCTAGGCGCAAAGAGCAAATTCTGCAAAAAATGAAAATTAAATAACCCTTTACCTGGGTTCCCTTTAGATAAATCTGATGTAACAGAAATGCTGTCCCCTGCAATTACTCCGAATTTGAAAGTGGCACTCACCTAGCTTTTTGGCGTTGCTGAATTAAGGTATGAATGCCCCGGTCATGGGAATATCGTCAAATTTCAAGTAATGTATTAATAACTTAATAGAATGCTTGAGAATTTGCCAACATTTAGAATAACAAAGAGTCTGGGGATGTAGCTTAGCTAAATAATGTCTTAGTCTTGTATTTTACCCTTCTAAGGAGTGTAAGATAAGTCTTGCTAACAATCTAATCTCCATCAGAAATAAACATGGGATATACAGACCATCCATCAGTTACATAAAAATAGCATTTCCATGCACTTACTTTGTCCCCTAATGGTGCAAATGCCTTAGCGCTACGATCCCCTAATACCAATCCTAAAATTCCTGGACTAAAGTGGTCAACCGCTGTCCAAAGCCAGATTTTGTCTGTTTTTTGCATAAGTTTGTAATTCATCGAGTTCACCAACTTCTGGAATTACTTCCGGGTCATAAACATCTGGTAACAGTTTCCCGATTTGTTTTCCCCAATTTATTACGCCCGGTATTATGAACTTTCTTAAGTCGTTCTATCGCCCGTAAACCTATGCCATTAACGTACATTTTTAGGCAATCACGTTTGATGGGTTAGCGCTTGACATAGCT
The DNA here is from genome assembly GCF_963890365.1 of Tychonema sp. LEGE 07196. NCBI lineage: Bacteria > Bacillati > Cyanobacteriota > Cyanophyceae > Oscillatoriales > Microcoleaceae > Tychonema > Tychonema sp. LEGE 07196. Next base: position 94,884 of record NZ_CAWPRX010000047.1, read on the forward strand.
GGGCATACTCATTAATGAATTGACGACAACATTGGACACAAATGTGGTTCTGTTTTCCTTTTTTCTTGCCATTTTTACGGATATGAGTTGATTTACATTCGCTGGCGTTGCATAAATCATTCCTCCTATTCCATACTCTAATATCAATTTCGGTTGCACTCCTCATGATGTTAGCTGTTAACAGTCAACAGTCAACAGTGAATTTACTATTTTGATGAAGAGAGGATTTGATATAACTCAGCAACGCCTCCTAAGTTTGAGGATAATGTTGTGCTAAAAAAACGATCGCACTAGCCCGATCGCCCAAATGGCCATCCAACAAAGCCGCCAACAAGTCATCTAACATCCGTTTAAATGCTGGCCCGGGCTTGTAACCCAAAGCCTTCAAGTCGTTACCGTTTAAAGGCGGCTCGACATTCGCCCATTTGGTGAGATATTCCAAAATCTGACGGCGGATACTGCGGGGACTTTGGAGGGCGATCGCAATTAACACCGGCAACTCATAATTCCTCAGCAGCAGCACCAATTGACTAGGTAACTTGCACTTCGGCAAATTTTCTGCTAATTCCTGATTTGCCACTTCCAAATTTTGTAGCCGCTTGATACTGTCTGCAGGTAACAGAAGATTTGCAGCTACTTTACCCCGATATTCTGGTGCTAAATAAGCGATCGACACTTCGAGCCGCATCAGCCAATCAGGAATATTGATAATGGGGAATGGGGAATGGGGAATGGGGAATGGGGAATTGTCTCTTCCCTCTTCTTCCTTCTTCCCTCTTCCTTCTTCCCTCTTCCTTCTTCCCTCTTCCTTCTTCCTTCTTCCCTCTTCCTTCTTCCTTCCATTCAAACATCGATCGAGCAAACGCAGCCGCCGCCACAAATTTCGATCCAACTCCAAAGTAGGATGAATACAGCGCAAAGCCTGCAAATCTCCCAACATTTGCAGAGCAAGCTTCCAGTAAGGAGCTTGCAAAATGTACCTCAATTCACTTTTGAGGCGAGTTTCCAAAGCCGGAGTTCGGCCGCTTTCCCCTTGAATGCGGTAATAAATCCCGCTTTCGGTAGCGTGGCGGATGTATTCTTCAGTTTGCGGCTCGATCGCAAATCCCAACCGCACCGCAAACCTTACAGCCCGATAAATTCGCGTCGGATCTTCAATAAAACTGTTAGCGTGCAAAACTCGAATTTGGCGCGCTTTCAAGTCTACTAAACCGCCAAAAAAATCTAACAATTCGCCACTGCGAGGCTCTCCCAACCGCACAGCCAGCGCATTAATTGTAAAATCCCTGCGGTACAAATCTTGACGGATCGAACTAGCTTCAACTTCAGGATTTGCAGCCGGATAAGGATAAAATTCAGTACGAGCCGTAGCGATATCCAGCCACAGGGAGCCGAAAACAGAGTCTTTGTGCCACAAAAGCGCGGCGGTTTTAAAATCACCGTGAACGTCCAAACGCGAATCTGGGTATAGTTTTTGTAGCGATGAAGCTAACTCGACACCGGCACCGGAATCGTGGGCGCTGCGGTTTCCATCGACTACCAAATCAATGTCTGTTAGCGCCACTTTATCGTCCGTTGCTAAGAGTAAATCCCGCACTGCTCCGCCGACAATATAAAGTTGCCACCCGCGCTCTCTGGCAATATTGGCTGCGATCGACAATAACTGCCATAATTCTGGACTAATGCCCGATCGCAACAACTGTTCAACAGATTCGGGCAAGGGACAATAGGATAATTCAATATTATTTCCCCTGTCTCGCGTTTTTTGTTGGTGCAATTCCCGCAATACGTCGGTGCGAGTCACAATTCCCAGGAGTTCGCCGTTTTCCAATACTGGCAAACGCCCGATATCGTATGTCACCATTAAAGCTTCAATTTCTGGCAGCAAGGTATCAGGGGCGATGGTTTTTAGCTGCGGAGTCATGTAACCCTTAGCCGGGGCGTGGCTGAAACCGTGGTGCAGGGCAATGTCAATGTCGCGGCGGGAAATAATGCCCGTCAGCCGATCGCCCGCATCGACCACAGGCAGCCCAGAATGCCCGTAACGTAGGAGGATGCGGTGAGCTTCTCCCACGGAGGTTTCCGGGCGAATGCTCCGCACTGGAGAGGACATTAACTCGCGGGCGGTGGGAGGGTGGGGAATTTGAGCTTTTAATTCATCAGCTAACTGATTCAAAATCAGCATGGGGTCAACATCGCGGGTGGCGAGGGATGCGGCGCTGGCGTGGCCTCCGCCGCCGAAAGGTTTGAACAGTTCGCTGAGGTTTGTGCTGGAAATGCGCGATCGACCGATAATAGCTAAGCGGTTGGAAACTGTCGGTTCAGCGATGTTGCGGTTGCTGTCGTTTTCGCTAAAGTTATAAACATTGCCTAAAAGTAGAGCATCGGTTTCAGTCAAATCGAGCAAGCGGGAAGCGAGGGAAGAAAGTCCGGGAACATAGTTGTCAGTAGATAGCAGCACCCAAGCTACTGTATAACCGTGCAAGGTTTCCGATCGCAAATTCTTGAGCGATTCTTGCAGCAAATCCTGCAATTGAGGAGACAAACCGGGTTCTACATACTCAGCGATGACCCCCAAACTCGCTCCCTGTTCCATCAACCACGCCAAAGCCATTGCATCTCGCGCCGTTGCGCCCTCAAAGGTGAGGGAACCAGTATCGACGTGGATACCCAGGGCCATGACTGTGGCTTCTGAAGGTAGCAGGCGGGATGCTGTGTCCCCGTTTTCTGTTGAATTATTGAGCTTTTCCCGCAGTTGTTCGACAATTAATGTAGTGGTTGCTCCGACTGATTCTATCTGGGTGAGTGTGGCGGGTATGTCTAAATCGGCTTGCAGGTGGTGGTCGAAAACGGCTATTTGCTTGATATGTGGCAAGTCTAGCCATTCGGCAGCTTTTCCCAAACGATCGCGCTGGGAGGAGTCTACTATACTAATCGATCGAATTTGTGACGGATTGACCGATCGGCGTTCGATCAGCGGATACTCGTCGCGGTGTAGCGCCAAAAAATCCCGCACTGTGGGGTGACACCCGCCCGTCAGCACAATTCTGGTACCTGGGTGCAGCACGCAAAGTCCCACCGCCGCGCCCAAGCTGTCAAAATCTGCCGTTGTGTGGCACAAAACTAAGTCCATAGCCGAAAATCCCCCTTCTCTCACTCCCACAGTAGCAATTTCTCGCGCTCTGATACGCGATCGGGCGATCGGGCTTTCACTCTTGGTTTCAGCTTAGCCCGAAAAGCCGCCAAGAATTGAAGTCCCCCTCTTATAGCGAAAGTCCTCGACCGAGGACTTCAGCTTTGAGACAGGGACTTCAGTCCCTCTCCGACTGCGGGTTTGGCTTAGTTGTTGACACAGCCTAGGACTGTAACTTAACCTTTCCAGTTTTCTGTGGAGTAGCGAACAATGATAAAATTGGTCACAATCTCAAGAGTCGCTGACTCAACCGACAATTTCTCGATCGACCATCAGGATACTGTCATTCGATTTTAGATTTTAGATTTTAGATTTTAGATTTACTCCACGGATAAATCTGCGAGCTTAAATTTTTATCTAAAATCTTGAGATATCCACTCAAAAGTGTCGGGGTACGATACCCGTTTTGGGCGGAATCAGAAACTATAATCTGGAATGTTTATCCAGATTATGGGAAACTATTTGTCAACAACGCACGGCTATATCGACAGGAGAAAAAATGTTATCAATTCTGTTTCAATTGGTTTTACTGGCTTTGGTACTGCTATCTTTTGTGATGGTAATTGGCGTACCCGTAGCCTATGCCACTCCCCAAAACTGGAGTCAGTCTAAAACTCTGATTTATGCAGGTTCTGGTCTGTGGTTTTTGCTGGTTATTGCAGTGGGCGTTTTGAACTTTTTGGTGGTTTAATATCGTCCGAGGCGATCGAAACAAGAAGGTAAAAGGTATAAGATAGAAGGCATTTATCAGAATTTTGAAGGTATCCGGCGTTCGGGAAAAGCTAAAACGATTACTGAACGCTGGATTATATGTGTTTTTGAAGTTGAAATTCCGATGAGATGTTTCTGTTGTATAACTTTTGCCTTCTGGTCGAGAAAAATCTAAAATCTAAAACTTGTACAACGAAGCCGAAGTATCTAAAATCTAAAAATATGACAGTTTTCGAGGGAACTTTTACTCAAACAGAATCTTTGCGCTTTGCTATTGTCATCGGTCGTTTTAACGATTTGGTTGTCGGCAAACTTTTGGAAGGATGTCAAGATTGTTTGAAGCGCCACGGGGTTGATATTGATCCTCATGGGGATCAAGTAGATTTTTATTGGGTTCCGGGATGTTTTGAAATTCCTTTGGTGGCCCGCCAAGCTGCTCTTTCTCGTCGCTACGATGCGGTAATCTGTCTGGGTGCGGTGATTCGCGGCCAAACTCCGCATTTCGATTTTGTAGCTGGTGAGGTTTCTAAGGGAATTGCTGCGGCTGCTTTTCAAACAGGTGTGCCGGTGATTTTTGGGGTGGTGACGACAGACACGATGCAGCAAGCTTTGGAAAGGGCGGGAATTAAGAGCAATTTGGGCTGGAATTATGGGATGAGTGCTCTGGAAATGGGCAGTTTGATGCGTCAAGTTAATGGTTTGGGCGGAAATTCTTACGGCCAATTGGCTGCTGCGTCTGCTTCAGTGATTTCGGGTGAGGCTAATCGGGCGATCGCCCCTGATGTATCCTCGAATCAAACGGTGTAGTTTCGCCGCAGAAACCGGGTTTCTTGGAGTTTTGTCGCGAGTTACGAGAAATTAAGGCAGAAACCCGGTTTCTTGGAGTTTAATCGCGAGTTACGAGAAATCTACAGAAACCGGGTTTCTCCAGACAATAAAACCGACACCTGGCAAAAAATCGCCCTGTGTGGTACGAAAAAACGTTCTTGAAAATAGCACAACACTAACAATTATTTCATCGCCTAGATACTGATACCATTTTTCTAAAGATGTGGTATGGATGAAATCTTAGCCCCCCCCTTACCAAGGGGGGGTAATATCTAGCGCTACTTTATGAAATTGGTATGATTTCTGATTCGGTCGATCGGTGCGATCGCTATTTTGAGATTGTGGATATAATCTCATAGCAAACCTCACTTCCTATGTCAAGTCTTTCTGCTAAAGTAGTACAAGAAATTGTGTAATATTTGAGCTTTCCGCATACTAATCGCCAGACAGAGGAAACCGCAACATGATCCAAACCATATCCAAAACAATTACGTTTGATGAGTTTGTTGCTTGGTATCCAGAGAACTCTGTCCACAAGTACGAACTACACAGCGGAGTAATTGTTGAAATGCCTTTAGGAACCGACGACCATTCGGAAGTTACGGGTTTTATCTCCGGTGAGATCAATTTTGAAATCAGGCGACTGCAATTGCCTTACTTCATTCCAGGTGGCTGCCTGCTCAAACTCGTCCGTAACGCATCAGGCTACCAAGCAGATGTAATAGTCCTAGACCGAACCGCACTTGCAAACGAGCCACGCTGGAAAAAAGAATCTATCATCACGATGGGGTCTTCGGTGCGACTGGCTGTAGAGGTCGTCAGCACGAACTGGCAAGATGATTACCTGGTTAAAGTAGCTGATTATGAAAGACTGGGTATCCCAGAATATTGGGTTGTGGATTATGCTGCTTTGGGTGGCAGACGCTTCATTGGCAATCCGAAACAACCTACTATCTCGGTTTACCAGTTAGTTGACGGGGAATATCAAATCAGCCAGTTTCGGGGAAATGACACAGTTGAGTCGCTGGCATTCCCAGAGTTGAGGTTGACTGTCGAGCAGATTTTTCGAGCCGGTCTGCCTGCAACTGAGCCGACTTAGAAGGACTGGGGCGATCGGGTATCAAAAGGATATCAAATAAAGTCGTATTCAATACGGACTATAATAGTTGGGTAACGTTGGGGTAAGTAAAAAAAACTAACATGAATCAAACTTCTACAGTTACGATCGCCAATACATTTTATACAATCCTCGTAGAAATCTCTGCAACCTCTGGAAAATCAATCCAAGTAGTTCTCGAAGAAGCAATCGAACAATACCGAAGATAACAGTTTTTAGAAGCAGCAAACCAAGCTTATCTTTCTCTACGCAATAACTCTGAAGCTTGGCAAGAAGAACTTGAAGAACGATCGGTCTGGGATATCACTTTAGTTGACAGTTGACAGTATTTCCATGAAATTAGGAGACGGCATTGCCGTGTCCCTACCGAAGATAACATTGTAGGGACACGGCACTGCCGCCTCCTCATCATTCCGGTGTTACCGGATTTGATATGAATTCCCGGTTCAGATCCACGCAACCTTGCATTTTTTGAAATTGTGTGATATTATAAAATGTTCTTAAAAATAGCGCAACACTAAATATTACTTCATGGCAACGAAGCCAACGATCGCATTTACTCACCTCGGCTGCGAAAAAAATCGCATCGATACCGAACACATGATTGGCTTGCTGGCTCAAGCGGGCTATCAAGTCGATTCTAATGAAGAATTAGCCGATTATGTTGTAGTCAATACTTGCAGTTTTATCCAAGCCGCGAGAGAAGAGTCAGTCCGCACTTTGGTCGAATTGGCAGAAGCTAATAAAAAAGTAGTCATCACGGGCTGCATGGCACAGCATTTTCAGCAGGAATTGCTGGACGAATTGCCGGAAGCCGTCGCCATAGTCGGCACTGGCGACTATCATAAAATAGTCGGCGTGATGCAGCAGGTGGAAAAGGGCGATCGAGTTTCCCTCGTCTCTAGCGAACCTACTTACATCGCTGACGAAACAACTCCCCGCTACCGCACGACATCGGAAGGTGTCGCCTACCTGCGAATAGCAGAAGGCTGTGACTACCGCTGTGCATTTTGCATTATCCCGCACTTGCGCGGAAATCAACGATCGCGCACGATCGAATCTATTGTCGCCGAAGCTAAGCAATTAGCATCCGAAGGTGTCAAAGAAATTATCTTAATTTCTCAAATTACCACCAATTACGGCAAAGATATCTACGGCGAACCGAAGCTGGCCGAACTGCTGCGCGCTTTGGGCCAAGTAGATGTACCCTGGATTCGGATGCACTACGCCTATCCTACAGGTTTGACTCAGCAAGTTGTCGCGGCAATCCGCGAAACGCCGAACGTTCTACCCTATTTGGATTTACCCCTGCAACACTCGCACCCGGAAATTCTGCGGGCGATGAACAGACCTTTTCAAGCTGGGATTAATGATGCTATAGTCGATCGGCTCAAAGCAGAAATTCCCAACGCCGTGATGCGGACAACTTTTATTGTCGGCTTCCCCGGCGAAACAGAAGAACACGCAGCACACTTGCTGGAATTTGTCAAGCGCCACGAATTCGATCACGTCGGAGTTTTCGTGTTTTCGCCAGAAGAAGGAACCCCAGCCTTCAGCTTGCCCCAGCAAATACCAGCAGAAATAATGGAAATGCGGCGCAACTCGGTAATGGCGGCACAACAAGCTATATCATTGAAAAAGAATCAAGAGTCTGTCGGTCAGGTAGTTGATGTCCTGATAGAACAAGAACAGCCAGAGACAGGCGAGTTGATTGGTAGATCCGCCAGATTTTCCCCAGAAGTAGATGGACTCGTCTATGTGACAGGAGAAGCGCGGTTGGGTTCGATTGTACCTGTGAAAATTGCGAGTGCAGATGTCTACGACCTCTACGGTCAAGTCGATTTAAGATTTTAGATTGAAAAATTGAAGAATTGAAGAATTGACTCTTCCCGACGAATCTGGAAGCTGGAACTAGATTAGCTGGAACAGTAGCCGGAGACGGTGTGACGAAAAAAACCGGACACCAGTCAAAAATAATTGGCGGATTGTCCAAGAAAAGTAACCATTAGTGCCAGATTGTGCAAAGATATGTAGAAAAGGGGCTGTAAAATTTTTTACCCCCCTCTGGTGACAATCGCTCCAACCCCGATCTCGTCGGGTGCGGAAATCTCTACAGAACGATCGGAAAATTTTAACGAATTTAATGTTTTGTTTCTGAATGTAAAGAGTTATGATAGTAACAAGCCAGAAATAAGCGGGGAGAATTTGAGATTGCTTCGCCGTCCGCCCTACACCACAACGGTATCCCGAAAGAGTGTTGAGATGGATAGGCGGTAACGGTAGTCCAAAAACGGATACAAGCCTCTGACGCCAGGAGTAGAGAGATTAAAAATTTTAGACGCTAGTTCAGACCCCACATTAATCTGTGGAGTAAATCTAAAATCTAAAATCAGAAATCTAAAATCGACTGACGAATCGCTGCATCCCCTGCTAAATCCCGCAGGCGACGGATTGCGGGATAGCGCCTGAACTAACAAACCTGTAACTACTACTATGTAGTGCAGTGCAGTGGGGCTGGTCATCATCCTCACTATAAAATGCCCGCGCAGGGAAAGCTCGCAAGTACCTCAAAGGAAGTCCAATGTACTATTTTAAGAATGTTGGAAGTCGATAAGCCGATCGCTGGCGGTTGGTATCGGTGATGTCACAAAATCAAAGACGGCTGTCGAATTGGTAAATTAGTCACCATCGACGGAGCTGCCCTATACTCGATTGCTATTTAAAAAGGTGCGCGCAGGCGCAGCACCACACAGAACTCATAATGAGTTCCTGCCGCCGAGCAGAAATCCGCATCCGAGTTGGGCAACTTAGAAGGCTAAGACTCGTTATTAGGAGCATTAATGAATTTATTGTTTGAAGGCTTAGGTCTTTCGGAAGAACTCGTTCTCCATCTGGAAACACTAGGCTTTACAGAACCTACTCCCATCCAAGTACAAGCAATTCCGCACTTGCTAGCAGGTCGCGACGTTGTGGGTCAAGCCCAAACAGGAACGGGCAAAACGGCAGCATTCTCGTTGCCAATCTTGGAGCGGATCGATCTAGATTTAACTGCGGTGCAAGCACTGGTGCTGACACCGACCCGCGAATTGGCGATGCAGGTAACAGAAGCTATCCGCGATTTGAGCGGTATCAGCAAGGAAGGCCCGGTAAAAGTAGGTCGCTCTCTGCAAGTTCTGACAGTGTACGGCGGTCAATCGATCGATCGCCAAATGCAGCGTTTGAAGCGCGGCGTTCACATAGTTGTCGGGACACCCGGACGCATATTAGATATGCTCAGCCGTGGCAGCCTGAAACTAGACAAAATACAATGGCTGGTTTTGGACGAAGCTGACGAAATGCTCAGCATGGGCTTTATCCAAGATGTGGAAAAAATCTTGGATGCTGCACCAAAAGATCGTCAAACGGCATTTTTCTCGGCGACGATGGAAGCTTCCATTCGGAAATTGGTAGCGCGCCATTTGCGTAACCCAGTCAACGTCACCGTCGAACAGCCAAAAGCAACGCCGAAGCGCATCAGCCAAGGCGTGTACATGATTCCGCGCGGCTGGTCTAAAGCAAGAGCTTTGCAGCCAATTCTAGAAATGGAAGACCCGGAATCGGCGCTGATTTTTGTGCGGACGCGGCAGTCGGCTGCGGAACTTACCAGCCAACTGCAAGCAGCAGGCCACAGCGTGGACGAGTATCACGGTAATTTGAACCAGGCACAGCGGGAACGCTTGCTGCATCGGTTCCGCCAATGTCAAGTCCGCTGGGTAGTAGCGACTGATATTGCGGCGCGGGGCTTGGACGTGGATCACTTGACTCACGTAATTAACTACGATTTACCCGATAGCGTAGAAAGCTACGTTCACCGGATCGGACGCACGGGTCGGGCCGGTCGCGAAGGAACAGCGATTACGCTAATTCAACCGGTCGATCGCCGCAAATTGCGTTTGATTGAACGCCACGTTCGATCGAGCTTGACAGTGCGGAACATTCCGACACGGGCACAAATTGAAGCACGTCAGTTGGAAAAAATGCAGGGTAAAGTTCGCGAAGCTTTGGCTGGCGAACGGATGGCATCTTTCTTACCTTTGGTGTCTGAGTTGTCCGAGGAATACGACTCCCACGCGATCGCCGCTGCAGCATTGCAAATGGCCTTCGATCAAAGCCGTCCGGCTTGGATGGGCGCGGATTACGCTCAACAAGAAGATCCCCCGATTGGTGGAGAAAACAGCGTCAAACCAATCTTGATCAAAAAGCGGGCTAAGACTGGTGCGCCGACTTTTTCTGGAGCACCGAGTGCTCCTGTTCCCCAGAACAGCTAATTGGTAGGGTGCACAATGTGCACCTTATTTAGAATTTTTGTAGTAGAGATGCGATCGATCGCACCTCTACTTTTTTTTATGGGTTGTAATACGAAATCCGAGCGAGTTCGGCGGTTGAAACCGCTCTGCAAGTCAAACAAAGTCTGCCTCCGCAGACTAAGAAGTGGGTACGTAGGGCTTGCTGAAAAAGTCAGAAAACAGCATTTAGAAAGATGAGTGAATTTGAGATCGCCTCGGCAATATAAGTTTTGTCAATTTTATCCTGGCAAAACATAGCTTTTACTAATACTTTAAGCCAAAAAACATCAAAAAAGGTTTTTGTTATGAAATAGACCGAAAAAAAGCCAAAAAGCCTGCCGTAGCAGGGCAGAAAGATTCATCACCAGAAAAGTTATGGCGATGCTTGTTTCAGAAGTATTATCAAGTTTAGTCATCACTCTACCGAGGCTAAATCTTCTTTTAGCTTCTCCAAATTTCCCTTCAATTAAGTTACGAATTCTCTCGTCTGATTGAGCTTGTTTTTTCATTGATTTGCTCAGATTTTTGGGAGGTCTTCCTAGACGGACACCGCTCATTCTTATGCCGAGTTCTTTGCACGAAGCTCTATTTTCTTGTGTTCGATATATCCGATCTACATGAATTGATTCAGGGTAAAATCCGGTGAATCGTTTAAATGCTTCTACTTGTATTTTTAAGTCTCCTGATTCGTTGAAATTATCCCAACTAATTCGGTCTAAAAATACGTACCCATTTCGACAACTGGCTGACAGTTTTGCCCCGAATTCAACGGATTTCCCGGCTTTCCCTCTGACAATGGGGCGGATATGTGGTTGCTTTAAACTTACTATTCTGTCGGGAATACTATGTTCTTTCTTCTCATACATTGACAACTGTTGACGGTAGACTTCTGCAACTACTAACAGCATTTTATAATGAGATTTACTCAGCAACTGTAGCTCACCCATTCCCTCTATATTCGTCAAATTTCTTTGGATGTATTGCAATTGTTTTTTAATTGCTTTTCTTCTTTCTTTTTGTCGTGGTTTGCGCTTTTTTGCTAGAGTTAGGTATTCTTTTCTGGCTCTGTTTCGATAGGTTCTCGGTTTTTTTTTACGGGTGACTGAATTTGATTGTGTAGAGCATCTATGATTTTTTCTGTATGTTCTCTTGCTTGATTTAATAGTCCTAAGTCCGTCGGATATTTAATGTCGGCTGGCGCGCAGGTTGCGTCTAATATTAATTTTCCTTGATTCTTAGGCTCACTTAGGTCTGATGACTTTTTTTCTACTTCCTCTCCTTGCACTTCAGTCTGGTTTTTGACCATTTTTTCATTGATTTTATTGACTAGGCTGACACCTATTCTTTGCCGAAAATAAACGAACATGGATGAGTCGAATGGTGCTTCATTACTATAACCACTCAGACCTAGAAAGTATTGTAGGTAAGGGTTTTCTCTTATTTGTTCTACTGTTTCGGCGTCGCTAGTTCCTAATCTTTCTTTGATTATTAATGCCCCCAAGGCCATACGAAACGATTTGGCGGGCGCTCCCGTTGAACTGGTGAAATTTTTGGCATATTCTACTTCAAATTCTGACCACGGAATTAGTTTTTCCATGATTACCCAACGATTATCCTCTGACAATTGTCCCTGTCCGTTAAGGTCAAAGTTGGACGGTGCTTTTGGGGCCCTAGTCAAGTTTTCGGTACATCAACGAAAGTGATACTGTGCATGGCTTTTGACTAATTTTAGCTCATAGTCTTACACTTTATCCACGCCGATCGCGAGTCAAAGTCTTTTCAGGTAAGGGTTTTAGGCTTATTCAGCAAGCCCTACGTAAAGATGCAAGACGTGCGATCGCCCGTTTGAAAGATCGATATGCTATCTTGAAACCGGGATAGTCAGAAAGTTACAAAGCTATAGTTCTGGTTCTATATACCCGACTGGTGCGCCTACCTTTGGTTTGAGCGTATACCGCTAAGTAATTTTAACTATGTTGATTAGAGCAATGGTAGCTCGATCGGCTTTCCGATAGGTAGCAGGTTCGATTCCTGTGTCAACCCCCACAAAGTTAGCTCAATTGGTAGAGCGATCGACTATTAATCGATTGGTAACAGGTTCAATTCCTGTACTTTAAACACCCTGGCCCTGGGTACGGGTAGCTTCACAGCTAAAAGCGGTACGGGAGAAATCCCAAGACGGTTCGATTCCGTTATTTTACAACTCTGTGATGCAAGTGTTTGTTAGCAGTCAAGGAGCTCGCGCAACTGTATCTCTCCCTGATTTGAGTGTGTTCCTTCGCTTTGCTAAATTTCGTTTTCCTGCGGGGATTCTGGATTGGTTGGGCGATCGGCATATTTGAGCATTACGATCTTTTTCGAGATTACCTACGGGTGGTTTTGCAGAAGTGGTGACAATCTTAATCCAGTCTTGGAGCTGCTTTTGCCCGCATCTGAACTGTAAACACTTGCACTTGCAGAGTTAAAAAAATATTGTAGTATGTATGCTATAGATTGATTGAATAGTAAGCAATTATGGCAAGTAAAGCTACATATAAATTGCACGTCACATCTGTATCTGCTGAGGGGCATCCAAAAAATTTACAATTGCACGGTTTAGCCGAATGCAACACCGCTGAAGAAATCGCTTTGGCAATGGGAATTAGCCGGGAAAAACTGCACTTTTTGACATTAAACAGTCCGGCATCCACAATTACGCATTACACCCGCTTCAAAATCTCGAAAAAAACAGGAGAGGAAAGAAGTATTGCGGCACCTAGACCCAACCTTAAGTCGGCTCAAAGGTGGATTTTAGATAATATTTTAGAAAAATTAGAAGTTCACAGTGCAGCACATGGATTTTGTAAAAAGCGCTCGACAGTCACCAACGCTAAACCTCATGTCGGTGCAGATATCCTAGTTAAAATAGATTTGCAGGACTTTTTCCAGTCAATTTCATACAAGCGTGTCAAAGGATTATTTAGCGGGTTGGGTTATTCGGAAACTGCAGCGAATATTTTCGGATTGATTTGCACCGCTTTTGAAATAAAGGAAATAGAAAAAGAGGGACAAATTAATTATACAGCTTCAGGAGACCGTCATTTACCTCAAGGCTCGCCTGCAAGTCCTGCTATTTCAAATCTAATTTGCCGTCATCTGGACAGCCGGATAGCGATCGCGGCTAAAAATCTTGGGTTTTGCTATACGCGGTACGCTGACGATTTAACATTTTCTGGCTGTGGGGAAGCAGCGCGCCGAATATCTAATTTGATGAAAGAAATTAAATTGATTATTGCTGCTGAGGGTTTCAGCATCAATCGCGATAAAACTAAAATTATGGGGCGATCGGTGCAGCAGGAAGTAACAGGTATTGTTGTCAACGCGCAATTAAATATATCTAAAAAAACTTTAAAATCTTTTCGTGCGACTCTCTATCAAATAGAGCAAGAAGGATTGTCAGGTAAAAAATGGGGAAATTCAACTAATTTAATAGCCTCGATTGCTGGCTTTGCAAATTACGTGTCAATGGTTGATCCCAGCAAAGGTGCAGAATTGCAATTGCGTGTCGATCGAATCAAGCAGAAATATGAAGGCAAATAATACCGCAATTACTAAATTATATAAAATTTTAGCTGACGGATTTTTCCTTGTGCTATGCTGGAAATCGAATAGTAAAAAAGTCACAAAGCTGTGGTTCGGGTTCTGTATGCCCGACCGGTGCGCTAACCTTTGTTAACAGCGTATACCGCCCAGTGCTTTTAACTATTTCACCCTCTAAAGTTCACCCCGAAAGTTAGCTCGCTGGTAGAGCGATCGGTGTATCGCCGATTTGTAGTAGGTTCGATTCCTACACTTTCCAACACCCTGGCCCTGGGTACGGGCACCTTGTTTGGGACAAGGCGACAATTTAATGGTATTGGGAAAAACCTCAATCCCATAAAACTTCTTTTGTGTTAATTACTCTGTCGTGCAAGTGTTTATAGCAGTTAAGAAGCTCGCGCAACTGTATCTCTCCCTGACTTGAGTGTGTCCCTTCGCTTTGCTTGCATCCGATTTTCCTGCGGGGATTTTGGAGGGGTTGGGCGATCGGCATATTTGAGAATTGCTATCTTTTTCCACGAGATTGCTGAAAGGTGGTTTAGGAGAAGTAGCGACAATCTTAATCCAGTTTTGGAGGCTCTGAATGCCCGCATTTGAACTGTAAGCACTTGCACTTGACAGAGTTAAAAAGATATTGTAGTATATATGTTACAAATAGATACCAAGAAGGCGATCGATGTTTAAATTAAATCTTTTTCGCTGGTTTCGCCTGCCCAAATTATCTCTAAAAATTTCTATGTGGAAAACCTTTTACATCCAACCCAACCAAATCGGAATCTTATATCACCGGAGCGACTTTAAGAAAATTTTGCTGCCCGGTACATACACTTATTTCGGCAGCCATTGGAACCTAAAAAGCTACGATCGCAACCAGCCAGAAGCGAAGATTGACAACTTAGAACTATTGCTGAGAAACCACGGCACCGAACTGCAAGAACATCTGTTAATTGTTAGAACAGAATTCAATCAAACAGCTTTAGTGCGTTTGGGTCAAAATTGGATAAGTATTTTGCCGAATCAATTGCGGGCTTTTTGGCGCGGATTTATTGAAGTTGAATGTCATATTTTCAATTTAGACGAAAATTTGGAATTGCCGGCTGAGTTTGTCCGAAAAGTGCGATCGACCGCTTTGCAAGGACTGAAAAAATTTCAAATTTCCGAGTCTGAAATTGGTTTGCTGTACGTGCAGAATAGCTTTTTGCGCCCTCTAGAACCGGGAGAATATGCTTTTTGGTCTGCGGATAAAGATGTTACAGTTCGCACTCTCAGTCGAGTTATTCCCAATCCTGAATTTCCCCAAGAAAATGTCTTAATTGAAAAACATCCCGATTTTGTAGCGGCCTACTGCGAACTTGTGCAATTACTCGGTCATCAAATTGGAATTGTGCGCGATCGAGGAAAAGTTATTGCTTTTTTGCCACCGACAAGCCGCAAGCTATTTTGGCAAGGTGTTGAAGTGGAAATAATTGACATCAATACTGATTTTAGTTTAGAGCATAGCTTAGTAGCTGAGTTGGTGGCTGGCACTCCAGAAGCTCTATTGCTCAGTGCCAAGTATTTGCATCTTTGTGAAGTTCCGGCACAGCACATTGGACTATTATATATTAACCAAGAGTTTCAATCGCAATTACCACCAGGAACTCATGCTTGGTGGAAGTTTGGACGCTCTTTTCAAACGGAAGCGATTGATTTGCGATTGCAAAATATCGAGGTATCTGGTCAAGATATTCTCTCAAAAGACAAAGTGCCTCTGCGCTTGAATTTGACTGCTGGTTATCGCATCCGAGATCCGCTGATGGCAAAAAATGGTTTGTCGGATATTACGGGATTTTTGTACAAGGAATTGCAGTTTGCTTTGCGCGGTGCTGTAGGGGAACAGACTTTGGATGGGTTGTTGGAGAGCAAAGGTGCGATCGATAGCAGTATATCTGAATACATCCGCGCCAAAACCGCAGATTATGGCATAGAAGTCGATTCTGTAGGTATCAAAGATATTATTTTACCTGGTGAAATTAAGACTATTTTGAGCAAAGTTGTGGAGGCGGAAAAATCGGCTCAAGCAAATGTAGTTAGACGCAGAGAGGAGACGGCGGCTACTCGGAGTATGTTGAATACTGCGAAAGTGATGGAGGATAATCCGGTGGCATTGCGTTTGAAGGAGTTGGAGGTTTTGGAACGGATTGCTGAGAAGATTGACCGGATTCAAGTTAATGGGGGCTTGGATAATATTTTGACTGATTTGATTCGGATCAATCGAGAGTGATATCAATTCCGGTAACACTCCTTATGATATAAACGGAGGAGACCGCAGTGCCGTGTCCCTACCCCGATTAATTGTAGGGAAACGGCACTGCCGTCTCCTAATTGTGGGTAATATTAATTCCCATGCTACCGGATTTGATATGATATTCTCGTAAATGCCATATCTCCATAAAATAAGTAATTTAGATGACCGCAACAGATTCTGCTAAGCACCAAAAATCCAAAGCCCTGAAACCGGGTAGCCGTCGCCCCGCTAAAGAGCTTTGCAGCGAATGCGGTTTGTGCGATACATATTATATCCATTATGTCAAGGAAGCTTGCGCTTTCTTAACACAGCATATCGCAGAACTAGAAGCAGAGATTCACGGGCGATCGCGCAATCTCGACAATCCCGACGATTGGTACTTCGGAGTCAGTCAAAATATGATGGCGGCTAAGAAAAAAGAACCAATTGAAGGCGCTCAGTGGACGGGAATTGTCAGCTCAATTGCGATCGAAATGCTAGAAAAAGGCATTGTTGAAGGCGTTGTCTGCGTCCAAAACACCAAAGAAGACCGCTTTCAACCGATGCCAATAATTGCCAGAAACCGCGAAGAAATTCTCGCAGCCAAAGTCAACAAACCAACTCTATCTCCCAACCTTTCGGTATTAGAACAAATCGAAAAATCGGGAATGAAACGACTGTTAGTAATTGGCGTAGGTTGTCAAATTCAAGCATTGCGAACAGTCGAAAAACAACTCGGTTTAGAAAAGCTTTACGTTCTCGGAACTCCCTGTGTGGATAATGTCAGCCGTGCAGGCTTGCAAAAATTCCTAGATACAACTAGCCGCTCTCCTGAAACGGTGGTTTCTTACGAGTTTATGCAAGACTTTAACGTTCACTTCAAACACGAAGATGGTTCCGAAGAAAAAGTGCCGTTTTTTGGCTTGAATACTAAGGAATTGAAAGATGTTTTTGCTCCTTCTTGTTTGAGCTGTTTTGATTACGTCAATTCTTTAGCAGATTTAGTGGTCGGCTACATGGGCGCACCTTTTGGCTGGCAGTGGATTGTAGTAAGAAATGACACCGGGCAAGAAATGTTAGACTTGGTAACGGATCAGCTAAACACTCAGCCGGTGATGTCTCAGGGAAACCGCAAAGAAGCCGTTCAGCAAAGTATTCCCGCTTACGAAAAAGGTGTTACTTTACCGATGTGGGCGGCGAAGTTGATGGGTGTTTTTATTGAGAGAATTGGGCCGAAGGGTTTGGAATATGCCCGCTTTTCGATTGATTCTCATTTCACTCGCAATTATCTGTATGTGAAGCGGAATTACCCGGAGAAATTGGAGGCTCATGTGCCGGAATATGCTAAGCGGATTGTCGCGCAGTACAAGTTACCAGAGGTCTAAACTTGTTGTAGGGTGCGTCATATCGTGTCCTGTTAATTACCATTAATAAAAAATGTTTGTAGTGAGGAATTTAGTCCTCGGAATGGATGCGGACTAAATTTCTCACTACAAACCAGTTTTTTTGTGGTAGCTAACGGACGCGCACTAATTCTTGGGTGATTGAAATTATGCAACTCCAAACCCTGTATATTCGCGGGCATAAGTTGGCTGAAGTCCTAGCACAATATCCTCTTTGGGGACTCCCATTTCTACCAATTCATCAGCAATCTGCCTGTCAGTTTGATTTCGCTGAATCCAGATTTTGCCATTTTTAATATCCAAATGAAACACACAGTTGTACACGCGGCGGTGTCCGTCCCATCCTAAATCGACGGCTAGATAGCGGTCTTTTTCTAGATCGAAAATTGTTTCTACCTCGATTTCTCCGTTAATGGGTGCTATCTTGCTATCTTCAATTAGGAGTTTTTGAATGCACTGACGGTAATGCTCTAGTCGATCCATTTGACTATTGCCTCCTGAACTGGGTTGTACACAATAAGCTTGACTTGGTGTTGTCTAACCGATGCTTGAGGTAACTCCCGACTGAAAAAAGATTCGTAAGTTGCGAGCGGAACTGCCAAATATAGAATGCGAGCTGGTTCGATTTTTTCTAAGACTAAACGATAATTTAAAAATTGTCCGAGGGCGGTATGAAAATCAGAGAGAGCTGAAGCACTTAAAAAGCTCTTGACTTCTACTGCAATTTTATTTCCTGATTTTTCCGCCGCGAGGAGTTTTTCTGCTCCAAAATCGATTTCGACTCTCTCATTCTCAGCAAATTCTAGCCTGAGAGGATCGTGAGTAATGACCCACCCAGATTTTTCAAGACCTCGCTTCACAGCATTATGAAATCTATCCTTAGCTGACACTGGTTATACCTCACCTCTAAACCTATGATAACTGATTGAAGTAAATTTCTAGGATACGTCAGTAAAGAAAGCCTGAATTATTGAAAAAACAATGCAAACTGACGCACCCTACAGTTTGTATAAAAACCCGATCGCCCTTATTGACTAAAAGCGATCGCACATTCCTACAAATCAGCAGCGTGTTCCTTCAATTCGTCCAAAGAAACGTATTCCAAAGTTAAAACGTGAGTCGCAGCCAAAACCACCCGCGGCGCACATCCAGCATCCATTGCTTCCTTCCACCGAGAAGCGCACAAACACCAACAATCCCCTGCTTTCAATCCCGGAAATTTAAACTCAGGAACCGGCGTACTCAAATCGTTTCCCATTCTTTTGGTGAATTGCAAAAAATCTTCTGTCAGTTGGGCGCAAACAGTGTGAGCCCCCAAATCGCCGCCGCCCGTATTGCATTTTCCGTCTCGATAATAGCCCGTAATGGGCGACGTGCAGCAAGTCTCTAATTTTCCGCCCAGCACATTTGTAGCTTCCGTCACCATCACAACTCCTCCGCAAAACTCTTCGATCTAATTTTACACAAAAGGTTGTTGTTTATAGATATTTTTCCATGACAAAGTTGATGAATTTTTGACCCCTCCGTTCTACTTCTTGCTTTTTAATCACCATAAATCCCTGGGTTTCAAAAAAAGCTCTAGCTGTAATGCTGGCTTCGGCAAATAACTTTTTAAGTCCTAATTCTTGGGCTTTTGACTCAATTTGTGTTAAAATAAGCTTGCCAACTCCTTGTCTTTGAAAGTCTTTGTGACAGTAAAAGCGATCGATGTGGCCGTTGGCTTCTAATTCTCCAAAACCTGCGATTATATCGCCCTCTTCTGCTACAAAAGTAAATTTACTGCTTAAACTTTGCATCCAAGTTTGAATGTCGGTGTCTGCAGGTGCCCAAGCATCTACTTGGGCTGTTGTATAATCGCGGATATTGACTTCGCGCACTGTGTCGTAAAAGAGTTGGGCGATTTTTTCTGTGTCGCCGATTTCGTAGTTTCGGATTTTCACTTGCAGGTGCAGATTGGTAGGATAGGTGGGTTTTGTCTGGGTATTGATGGCGTGTTTGGGATGCGAGGGCGGGTAAGCGCTGCTAGAATATTTTAGCAAGGAAATGATTCCCAAAATTATGGATATAAAGAATTTGGCAGGTATAATTAACAATTAAAAACTAAATATTTATTTGAAAAAAATGGCAGAATTTGGGCCCGATCCAAACCGACCTTATCCGATGGTAGACCAGCGCCGGGTTTGCTTTATCAAAAATTTTGTTAAATCGCCAAATATTATTGTCGGCGATTACTCGTACTACGACGATCCGATCGCCCCGGAAGACTTCGAGAAAAATGTACTTTACAATTACGGAAGTGAGAAATTAATTATTGGTAAATTTTGTGCGATCGCCACCAACGTCAAATTTATCATGAACGGTGCAAATCACAAAATTGATGGCATTTCTACCTACCCATTTCCGATTTTTGGCAACGGTTGGGAAACTGCTATGAATTTATTGATGGAACTGCCTAGCAAAGGCGATACTGTCATTGGTAATGATGTTTGGATTGGTTACGAATCAGTGATTTTGCCGGGAGTTAAAATCGGCGACGGTGCAATTATTGCTGCTAAATCTGTGGTAACGAAAGATGTTCCGGCTTATCGGGTTGTTGGCGGAAATCCTGCAAGTCTAATTAGACAGCGTTTCAGCGATGCTGAAATTGCACAATTATTAGAAATTAGGTGGTGGGATTGGGAAATAGAAAAGATTTCGCGCAATGTCAGCATAATTATGCAAAGCGATATTCAAGCCCTCAGTAAAGCTGGGTAAACTCGCAAATACAGCGATATTAATTTTAACTCTGATGCTGTGTACCGGTTCCGGCGCGATCGCGCCGGCGAACCCACTCCCAGCAGCCGACCCCGGATACATCTTCAAATCTGCGTTCATCAGCGTCAATCTGCCTGCATCTGCGGTCAAAAAATCCCCAAAAATCACCGTGTAAAGTCAGGGAACCCCCGTACCCCACCGCCCCTACAACTTACCTGGCCGGGCCTACAGCATCGATCGCAGCTTCCAGGGCGATCGATACGTGAGTCCAATGAGTCCCTCCCTGACAAAAAGCCACATAGGGTTCTCGGAGCGGCCCGTCAGCCGAAAACTCCGACGTACTCCCATCAATAAAAGTACCTCCAGCCATCACCAATTGACTCTCGTACCCGTGCATCGGAGCCGGCACCGGATCTAAATAGGAACCGACGGGGGAATTTTGCTGAACAGCCCGACAAAAAGCAATTAACTTATCAGCAGAACCGAATTCGATCGCCTGAATCACATCCCTGCGCCTCGCCAAGGGAATCGGATTCACCCGATAACCCAACTTATAAAAAACGTAAGCCGTCAAATGATTACCCTTCATCGCCTCCCCCACAAACCCAGGGGCCAAAAATAAACCCTGAAACAGCAAGCGATTCAAATCAAAAGTTGCGCCCCCGCTGCTGCCAATTCCCGGTGCCGTCAAGCGACAAGTTGCCGCTTCCACCAGATCGGCCCTCCCGGCGACGTAACCTCCTGTGGGGACGATCGTACCCCCCGGATTTTTGATCAAAGAACCAGCCATCAGATCCGCACCCACAGCAGTAGGTTCGCAATCCTCAACAAACTCGCCGTAACAATTATCAACAAAGCAAATTGTGTTAGGATTCTGATGTTTGACTAGATCGACGATTTTTTTAATCTCAGAAATAGACAGACTCGATCGCCAAGAATAACCGCAAGAGCGCTGGATCAAAACCAGGCGAGTCTTTCCTGAAATAGCAGAGCTCAGTGCCTGCCAATCCACACTTCCTTCGCGAGTTAGAGGCAACTCACGGTAATTAATGCCAAACTCAATGAGTGAACCTTGACCTTGCCCCCGCAAGCCGATCACTTCTTCTAAAGTATCGTAGGGAGAACCAGCCACTGCCAACATTTCGTCACCAGGACGCAAAACGCCAAAAAGAGCACAGGCGATCGCGTGAGTACCCGAAACAAACTGTACCCGCACAGCCGCCGCCTCTGCCCCTACCACTGCGGCAAACACCGCGTCCAAAGTTTCCCGACCCAAATCGTCGTGGCCGTAACCCGTAACCCCTGCAAAATGCTGGACTCCAACCCGGTGGCTGCGAAAAGCTTTTAAGACTCGTTGAAGATTTTGCTTGACTGTCGCGTCAATACCAGAAAAAATCTGAAAGAGTGCCTGTTCTGCTTCCTGTAGCCGTGAAACGCTATTCATCTATAACCTCGCTCACCATTTGCGTGCGCGCCGTTGATTATCGCGTAAATACGGCCTCTAGTTTGTAAACATAATATATTCATGACGATTGCAACTTCCAAAAAAACTTCTCCTGATTGGCCTGTCATAGGCTTTATGGCCTTTCTGCACATCGGCGCTTTATTTGCTTTGCTGCCGGGTAATTTTAGCTGGTCTGCTGTCGGCTTAGCAGTATTCCTGCACTGGGTAACAGGTGGTTTAGGGATTACTCTCGGATTTCACCGTCTCGTTACGCACCGCAGTTTTCAAACACCCAAATGGCTAGAGTATTTTCTAGTTATTTGTGGCACCCTGTCCTGTGAAGGCGGCCCGATCGACTGGGTAGGAATGCACCGATTACACCACATACATTCTGACACCGAAACAGACCCCCACGATTCAAATCAAGGCTTCTGGTGGAGCCACATGGGCTGGATGCTCTCGGATCTACCGATCAGAGTTGAAATTCCTCGCTTTACCAAAGACATCGGCGACGACCCAGTATACAAGTTTCTCCAAGCATATTTTATACCCATCCAAGTCGTGTTCGGTGTGTTGCTTTATTTATTAGGCGGCTGGTCTTTCGTGGTTTGGGGCGTATTTATGCGGATCGTGGTGGTGTTCCACTGCACTTGGCTGGTTAACAGCGCTACCCACAAATTTGGCTACCGCACCTACGAATCGGGCGATGGCTCGACCAACTGCTGGTGGGTTGCTGTCCTCACCTACGGTGAAGGCTGGCACAACAACCACCACGCCTTTCAATACTCCGCTCGCCACGGTCTCCAATGGTGGGAAATCGACATCACTTGGATGACTATTCAACTGCTACAATCGCTGGGTTTGGCAACCAAAGTGAAATTAGCAGAAAAATAGGGCGATCCGCACTTAGTCATTGGTTGTCGGTCATCGGTTTTGGATTAATGGCTCGTTACCGCCCAAAAAATAGGTACCGCGCCCCCGACGCTAACTTAGGCTCGATCGGAAAATTTTAGACGATAGTTCAAGCTGCGATGATTCAATGCTGCAAGTAAATCTAAAATCTAAAACTTGTTCGCTCGCGAAGTCGAAGAATCTAAAATCTAAAATCTAAAATCGACTGACCAATGTCTAATGCTTTTTTGGCGATCGGGTCAGGTTGCGTTGAACACAGATTGAATCATCTGGCGCGATCGACCCAACCAACACCACAATCAGTTATAATAGAACCAGAAACAAAAAATTTTGTTTTGCCGCCAAAATTTTTAATTTCACAATTAAATCGTAAATCTTTTTCGATCCTCATCCAAAATCTAGGGGAGCATCTGATTTTTCAAAAAAAGCATTTTTTACAAAGCGTGCTGTCGGGAACTCCCGACAGCACTATTAAATGCAAAACACAGATACTCCCAAATCTATCATTCATTCTCGCTCAGTTTGGGCAAGCGTGCACCAAAACAGTTCGCGACTCAATCCAAACTCTTATACGTGAATTCCAGTCTGCATCTCATCAGAAATCAAAAAAAAGAATGACAATAGCAACACAAGAAAAACTCCAATACAATTGGAAGCACGTTATTAGTTTAGCAGGACTGCATATCGGAGCTTTGTTCGCATTTTTACCCAGTAACTTCAACTGGACAGCAGTTGGTTTAACAGTATTCATGCACTGGATCACCGGCGGTTTAGGAATAACTCTCGGATGGCACCGCTTGCTCACCCATCGCAGCTTTCAGACACCAAAATTCGTAGAATACTTTCTAGCATTTTGCGGAGCCCTGGCCTGTCAAGGAGGAATAATTGATTGGGTTGGGTTGCACCGCTTGCACCACACCAACTCGGACCAAAATGCGCTCGACCCTCACAATGCCCAGAATGGTTTTTGGTGGAGTCACCTCGGCTGGATGCTTTATAAAGGCCCCGCCCACGCTGAAATTGCTCGCTGCACAAAAGACATTTCCAGCGATCCGTTTTACCAATTTTTGCAAAACTACTTTCTCCCCATACAAATCGTCTTTGGCGTGTTGCTTTACTTCGCCGCAGGCTGGCCCTTTGTAGTTTGGGTAATTTTTGTCCGCTTAATTTTGGTGTATCACTGCACTTGGTTTGTGAACAGTGCAACTCACAAGTTTGGCTACCGCACTTACGAAACTAAAGATAGTTCCACTAATTGTTGGTGGGTTGCGGTTTTGACTTACGGCGAAGGCTGGCACAACAACCACCACGCTTTTCAATACTCTGCCCGTCACGGTATGAAATGGTGGGAAATTGACTTTACTTGGATGACAATTCAAGTCTTGGAAGCGCTAGGTTTGGCTAGTAAGGTTAAATTACCAGCAAAATAGTAATTCAGTCCTAGAGGCAGAACCTCTTTAGGGTGTGCCGAACCGCGCACCTTACCGCTTCAGAAACCGGGTTTCTTTAATAAACCCGGTTTTTTTGTGACTAATAACCAGTTATAGCCTTTTTCAGAAAGATGAGGTACTATGCGGCATAGGCCGCCGTGGCCCGCGCCGGGCATAGGGCATACCTCACTTTTTTGATAACCGCTATATAGAACCCATTTGATATCTATTCTGCGTAAATCTCAGAAACCGGGTTTCTCTCTATATTTCTCGTCACCCAACCAAAAACTCATAGAAACCCGGTTTCTCGCCATGAGCGTAAATCTCAAAAACCAGTTTCTCTCTATATTTCTCATCACCCAAGCCAAAAACTCAAAGATGTCAAATGGGTTCTATAATACCAAATCCGGGTAACATACCCCCTTAATGATTCGGCGGTTGAAACCGCTACTAAACAAACGATGTCGGCCTACGCCGACTGGTTCGTAAATAGTAGTATCCAAAACCCGGATTTTGTATTATAACCAATGACTAATGACTACTGCCAACTACCAACTGACTAATGAGACCGTTTTTGGTCGCTGCGGCCGCGCAAATATTCTGCTAAAAATGCCAATCCTCCCGAACCTACTATCAACAGCACGCTGAGAGCATTAATATCAGGTTTCACCCCAGTCCGAATCCGGCTAAAAATTTCCATCGGCAGAGTTGTAGTCCCGCTACCTGCGGTGAAACTCGCAATCAAAAAATCGTCCATGCTGAGGACAAAAGACAGCAGACAACCAGAAACAATACCAGGTAATAATTGAGGTAATAAAACCTGAATAAAAGCCTCAACAGGTGTTGCACCCAAATCTAAGGCAGCTTCTTCTAAATATGGGTTTAAATCCGCCAATCTAGTAGAAACAGCTAGAGCGATGTAAGCCAGACAAAACACAACGTGGGCGGCGACAATTGTCCACAAACTCAGAGGAATAGCGAGGGCTGCTAAAAATACCAGAGTAGCAACCGCGCTGGCAATATCTGGAATAATAATCGGCAAGTAGGAAACTCCCTGATATAAACTTTTCCCCGGAAAGCGGTAGCGGGCTAAACCAACGGCCATTAAAGTTCCGAGTACAGCCGAGATTGCAACTGCACAAATAGCGACTGTTAAACTGTTTCTGAGGGCAATTAATATCCGCGTATCGCTAAATAATTGAACGTACCAATTTAAGGTAAATCCTTCCCAGCCGGCACTAAAACGCGATTTGTTAAAGCTGTAAAATGTGAGTACCAATATGGGCAGGTACATATAAAAAAACATGGAGATGGCAAATATGACTTGCCAAGAAATTTTAAATTTAGGTTTTAAGTACATATCGGGTGGTATTTCCTCCTGTGGATTGTTGGTGGGATTTTCCATGTCTCGTTAATCGCGAATTGGTAATTTGTAATTTGGGAATTTAAGAATGGATTTTTTTTAGTTTGCAGTTGTTATATCATGTTCCTTAGATTGACAACTATAGGATTTGGTTCGCACGTGCGGAGTTAAGTCCGCTCAATAACTAAAAACTAATGATATCAAATCCGGTTGCATCGGAATGATTCAGATATATATTCTCTCCCTCTGTGTACTCTGTGTACTAATAAGGTTAAATCATTCCGATGCAACCAAAAATGATATAACTAATGACTAATGACTAATAACTAATGACTACTGACTAATAACTGCTGACTAATGACTAATGACTACTGACTAAACTGCATTACGATCGCCATATTTGAGCAAAAGGGCAATTCCGATACTCACTGCAAAAATTAATACCATACTCAGAGCCGAACCCAGCCCCCAATTTTGTGTTGCTCCCAAAAACTGATTGTAAATCAAACGAGCGGCTGTCATGCTGGAAGCTCCACCGAGCAATTCGGGATCGACAAAATCGCCCAAACAGCTAATAAATACTAGCAAAGAGCCTGCTGCAATTCCCGGCATTGTTTGAGGTACTGTCACTTTCCAGAAAGTTTCTACCGGATTCGCGCCCAAATCTTGAGATGCTTCTAACAATCTGCGATCGAGCTTTTCCAAAGAAGCGTAGAGAATTGTTACGATATAAGGCAAATAGCTGTAAGCCATGCCGATGAGAACGGCGGAACTTTGATTTAACAATTCTAGAGGAGGGATGCCTACAAGGGCTAAGACTGAGTTGAGAACGCCCGTAGGACGCAGTATTGTAATCCAAGCATACGATCGCAACAGCGAAGAAGTCCACAGCGGCAACACAAAGCCCAACAATGTTAAATTCCGCCACTTCGGCGAGACATTGAGGGCGATCCAGTAAGCGACGGGAAATCCCAGCACCAAACAGAGTATGGTAGTTCCAGTTGCGAAAAAGAGCGATCGACCCATCACCTGCAAATTCAGCGGTTCAAACACTCGCAGATAGTTGCCGATTCCCGAAGGATTCACCAAATCTCCCGGCTTAATATTTGGTACTAAGCTAAGCTGAAAAATTACCAGAGTTGGTATTACTAATAATAAAACGAGGAACAAGCCAGAAGGGCCGAGCAATGCTAGTGGCCCAGCCCACGATGACCACGGGGAGCGAGTTTCAGCTTTTGCGGTAGATGTGGGAGGAATCGGAGGGGGAGCTTTGGTGGAAACAGCCATAAATAATAGTTTTGATTTTTTAACCGCTGATTAACGCGGATTAACGCGGATATAATACGGAGCGATGCAGCGGGCGATCGACTGTGGGGGCGGATTGATGTAAAATTTGGATAAAAGTCAGAGATTGCGTGTAAAGTCCGCCCTACAGGTGAGGATCAGCCGCTGGTTAATTTAGTCCAATAGCGATCGTACACTTCCATAAATTTCCCTACCGGAGCAACACCTTCGCAATTTCTTAAAACAGCTTCCGAGGGGAAAAGAATTTCGTTTTCGCGGACTTCCGGCGTTAACAAACTAAAAGCATCTTCCGAAGGAGTTGAAAAACTGAGCCGTTCTACTAAAGAAGCAGCGATATCGGCTTGCAGCATAAAGTTAATCCATTTATAAGCTGCTTCGGGATTGGGAGCACCTTTGGGAATGACTAAAGTGTCTGTCCACAAAGAAGAACCGCTTTTTGGCACGACATATTTCAATTTATCGTTATCTGGAATTACTTCATTAGCATCAGAAGAATAACACATGGCTATCTTCAAATCGCCAGTCAGCATTTGCGGCCGCCAAGCATCTGTGGTAAAAGATGCGATCGCGGGTTTGAGTTCCACCAACTTTTCGTAAGCTTTTTTGACTTGCTCTGGGTTCGTAGAATTGAGGGAATAGCCAAGCATCCGCAACGCAGCACCCATGACTTCTCGAACATCGCTTGCTAGCGTCATTCGTCTTGCTAACTCCTGTTTGTGTTGCCACAAATAGTTCCAATCGACCGGAGCTTCTTTGAGTTGTTCGCTGTTGTAAATCAAGCCTGTGGTTCCCCAACTCAAAGGGACGCTGTAGCGGTTTCCCGGGTCATAGACGGGGTTTTGGAACTGTTTTTTGAGCCGATCTAGTCCGCCCAAAATCGAGTGGTCTAATTTAGTCAACAGCTCCAGTTCCGTCATCTGAACCACCATGTAGTCAGACGGGTAAATGATGCTGTAGGCGCGGCCTCCGCCGGCTTGAACTCTAGCCAGCATTTCTTCGTTGGAACTAAACACGTCGGCTACTACGCGAATGCCTGTTTTTTCGGCAAAGCGATCGAGCAAAGCTTTATCGGTATAGCCAGCCCAAGTATAGATGAAAAGTTGGTCGGCAGCACCTGTGACGGGAGGAGCAGATTGTACGTCTGCCAGCCGCCAGCCGCAACTCGAAAGGGCTAAGCCGGAAATTGTCGCCGCCGAATTTTTTAGGAACTGACGGCGTGTCGAATTAGCCGGGAAAATCCTGGAAATTGGTAGATTTGTCGGAGGCACAGTTTGATTTTAGATTTTAGATTTTAGATTTTAGATTGGGGAATTGGGAATTGGGAATTGGGAATTGGGAATTGGGAATTGGGAATTGGGAATTGGGCATTGAGAATTGGGCATTGAGAATTGGGCATTGGGAATTGGCCAAACAGGGCATTGGGAATTCTCCTATTT
>NZ_CAWPRX010000048.1:0-18507 GCF_963890365.1 Tychonema sp. LEGE 07196
GCCCACAACGGCACGGATAAATTATTCAAATTAACATCTGTTGCTTTGGGAGTTGCCTCTTGCTTTTCCCCGGTTTTTGAGGGTTGGCTGCCGCCCCGCAAAGATTGTGCGTAAAGTTGAGGCGCGCGCTGCGTTACTATCAAATCTCCCTCGAATAAACCGCTCTTAATTTCAACTAAATCTCCGGCTGTTTGACCGAGTTCAATGTCAACCGCTTGATAAGCATCGCCATTTTTAACGTAAACTGTTGTTTTACCGTTAACATCTACTACCGCTGCGATCGGAATTGCTAAAATATTTGTGGCGGTTTTGTCGGTTAAAATCTCCAATTCCGCAAACTGTCCCGGCTTTAATTCGCCCTGACTATTATCTAGTTCTGCTTTCACGGGCACTACCCGCGTTTCTCCTTGCACGGATGAGCCAATTAAGGTGATTTTTCCCTTGAAAGTACGATCGCCCAAATTAGCAACTTTCACCCTGACTTCCTGGCCCTGTTTTACCTGATTCAGGTCTTTTTCGTAAATATTGGCTGTGGCAAAAACGCGGCTGTCATTTAAGAGAGTCATCAACGGTTTTTCAGCGCTTACGGACTCTCCTGGGGTGATTTCGCGATCGGCTACCGTGCCAGAAATCGGAGCGATAATAGTAACAAATCCTTTGTCATTGGCAATAGTTCCTAATTGTTGGAGCCGCGCTTGATAGGCTGCATCAGCCAAGCGAATCCGCGACTGAGCGACTTCCAGGGCAGTTTTGGCGCGTTTGACTTGGTTCTCGGCTTCCAACACTTCTCGGCGACTCACAACCTTGGTAAGTTGAGCTTTTGCTTCTGCTACTCTGCCTTGAGAATCGCGCAATTCCCGCATTGGCAGGTCTACTTCCGCTTGTTTAATTTCGGTTTCCGCTTTGATAACTTCGGGACGGCTTTTTGCCTTAGCAACAGCCGCTTTGGCTTGGGCGAAGTGGGCTTGCGATTCCAGCATTGTCCGCCGCGCGATCGCCCCTGCGGCTACTAATTCTCGATCGCGATCGAACTGTTCTTTAGCCACAGTCAGTTCCATTTCCGCTTGCGCTATTTCCGCTTGCGCTATTTCCACTTGACGCTGATAGTTTTCTTGAGCAACTTTCACAACCGAACGATTGTTTACTAATTCTTGCTCTCGCTGGTACTGCTGAGTTGCTGCTGTTAGTTGAGTTTTGGCTTGGGCGATTTCCGCTGCAGATATTTGAATTTGGCGATCGTAATTTTCTGTGGCTAGTTTCAAATCGCCTTGCGCTTGCTGCAAATCCGCCTCAGCTTCGGCACGTTTTGAGAGAGATTCAACCCGCAACTGTCCTAATTCTGAACTCGACAAAACAGCAACCGGTTGACCTTTTGATACTTTGTCCCCAGGCTTGACTAGCAACTCTACCACTTTGCCAGCAACCGAAGCCGTCACTTCTACCTTTTGGTTGGGCAAAGTTTCAATTTGTCCCGTGGTTTTGATACCTATATCTAGTCGCTGGCGAACCGCTGGGGAGACTTTAATTCCTAACCGTTTTGCCGTGACGGCATCGACAGAAATAGCAGCAGGAGCTTGAGAGGTTTCGCCGCTTTGGTTAAATTCATTTCCGTGTCCCGCGTGGGCGAAAACAGCCGCGGGAGAAGTTAGCACCATTAGGATGAAAAAAGTTCCCGAAAAGGTACTAATAATTGCCTGAGACTCAGAATATTTGTGCAATATCATTGTTGGCATTTTCCTTGAAATCAGGTTGAGTGTCCAAGGCTTAGCGGTTGGTATTTTGCCAAAGTAAGTTAACCGAATTAACGGGAGATACTTATGAGCTTTTTTCAATAAACGACGGCTAAGCAATGACCAAGAGCTAAAATTTCTCTCCTCAACCTAGTCTTTCACTGCCAAATGAAATTAGGATGAAATTTAGCCTCAGCAGCCCAGATGCCCTCCGGATTCTAAAATCCGAATATAAATTTTGCCTAAGGCCAAGGGATTGTGCTTTTTATTTTCTTGCACTGTTGCGAGATATTCGTGCGATTTAATTTCTTTTGTCCATCCGTTCACTAGCTCCTGTACTGCTGCATTTGATTGAGATGTTGTGTTTAGTTCCAAGCTCTGCAACATCATGCAATACCCCTTTATTTTTTTTTGAGTGACTGTTATACTTTATAACTACTGCTGTTAAACTGTCTACAGTAATTTTACGTAAAAAATGCAATAAAAGGAAGTAGTAAAACTGCTGACAGTCGTCAAGAAGCGATATTATGGTTGATCCCTAACTCTTTTGCTACTACTTCCTTAGCTTAATTTCTGGCTGTTGTGATGCAAGTGTTTCCTGAACAATTAACAAAATGTGATTCGTGTCACTTCTTTTCTGGCTTTATGTCACATCTTGTTGAGCCAGCTAAATTACTGTTTGTACCAAGCTTTGCGCCACTCTTTCATTTGCTCAATTTCTTGCTTTTGGGAAGTAATAATTTCTTCGGATAATTTCTTCATTTCCGGGCGTTTTGACTTTTTCAAGGCATCTTGGGCCATCACCAAAGCTCCTTCGTGGTGGGGAATCATGGCATTCAGAAACCGCAAATCAAATTGGTCGTCAGCAGCACCTAAATCCATGCTCATCATCATACTTTGCATCTGTTCGGGAGTCATTGCCATCATGTGACCCATTTGAGCGTGATAAGCCATTGGCGTACTGCTGGCTTTGGGATACCAATTTGTTCGCCACTCTTTCATTTGATTGATTTCGCGGTTTTGCTCGGCAATTATATTAGTAGCAAGTTTTTTCATTTCAGGACGTTTGGATTTTTCCAGCACCTCTTTAGCCATGTTTACAGCACCTTGATGGTGTACTTTCATGCTATCAATAAATCGCAAATCATAGTCGGCATCAGCCGGGCCTAAATCCATTGACATATTGTGATTCATGCCACTCATATTGTGGCTTTGTGCCACGTTTTGCTGGCTGCTAGCAGGGGTTGCTGCCGTAATAGTTGGGGCTTGGGTTTCGCTGGAAGGAGCTTTGGAACAAGCTACTAGCACGCCGCTGGTGAGGGCGGTTGTGGCGGTTAATGTCAGCGCTGCAAAGCCTGTTTTTAATGAGATTGATTTCATAGACTTTAGTTAGATCCTTAAAACTACCACTTATCTTGATGTTTTCACATATAAATGAAATTAGGATGAAATTTTTGATGCAAATTTGTAAATAATTATTACTTTGCGTTAGGTGAAATTAAACATGAATTGTGGTTAAATTTAAGATTTAGTTCAGAATTACCCTTGACCCTCCCGTTAACTGGAGAGTTTACAATGAAGTTAATTCATTTATTGAGCAGAGTAGTTTCTGCTGAGGTTCAAATTATGACTCTACAATTAAAAGTTCCCAAGATGGCTTGTTCTGCTTGTGCGACTACAATCACAAAAGCAGTCCAAACAGTGGATTCAGATGCCACTGTTGAGGTGGATCTCAAGACAAAATTGGTCACGGTTCAAACCGCTAAATCGGAAAGTGAGGTTAGAAATGCGATCGCCTCTGCTGGCTATCCTGTCGGTTAATGTTAAGGCCAACGCCAGCGGTTTCTAACTTTAGGAATACAGCAATTTCATCCTAATTTCATCTTAGGGTGAAATGCTGAATATTACAAATGTAGCGTCCAGCCACCGCACCACTCATTGAGAGAGCAATTCTCCTATGTAATTGGTCAATTCGGTTAGGCAAATTACTAAATAAGCTGTTGCGGCATTTAAACTCTATGTCAAAAAATAATAAAACAATGCGTGGGGTGGGCATCCTGCCCGCCCTGAATATGTAATTTAAATGCGCGACAGCTTACCTTGACAACCTGCGCTCTTATTTAGTTTAGGAGTAACCCCTATGGACAATCTCACACTTAAATTGCGGGGCATGAGTTGTGCTTCTTGTGCTTCCTCTATCGAACAAGCAATTCAGTCTGTTCCCGGCGTAATTGAGTGTCATGTCAATTTTGGCATGGAACAAGCAAGCATTCAATACGACTCTCAGCAAACCAGTGTTACCACAATTCAAGAAGCTGTTGATGCAGCGGGATATGAAGCTTTGCCACTTCCAGAAATGGCGGCGGAAGAGGATGACAGCGAGCGAAAAAATCGCCAAGCTGAATCTCAATTGTTGCAGCGCAAACTATACGTAGCAGGAACTATTAGCATCATATTATTTGTGGGTTCAATTCCTGCCATGACAGGCTTGCATTTGCCATTTATTCCTGGCTGGCTGCACAATTTTTGGCTGCAATTAGTCCTGACAGCACCAGTACAATTTTGGTGCGCCAACTCATTTTATACCGGAGCTTGGAAAGCCTTGAAACGCCGACTGGCGACTATGGATACTTTGATTGCTTTAGGTACAAGCTCGGCTTACTTTTATTCTGTATTCGTGACATTTTTTCCTGGTTTTTTCATAGCTAAGGGTTTGACACCGAGCGTTTATTATGAAGTTTCATCGAGTGTTGTTGCCCTAATTTTGTTGGGTAAAACTCTAGAAAATCGGGCGAAGGGAGAGACTTCGGAAGCTATTCGCAAACTCATGGGTTTGCAAGCAAAAACGGCTCGGATTGTTCGCAACGGGGAAGAGTTGGAAGTGCCGATCGCCCGAGTGGAAATTGGCGACATCGTGCAGGTGCGGCCCGGCGAACAAATTCCCGTAGACGGAGAGGTGATTGAAGGTGCTTCAACCGTAGACGAAGCAATGGTTACGGGAGAAAGTTTGCCCGTCAAAAAGCAGCTTGGGGATGAAGTTATCGGCTCGACAATTAACAAAACGGGCAGCTTTAAGTTTCGCACTACTAAGATTGGTAAGGATACCTTTTTAGCTCAAATTGTCAAGATGGTGCAGGATGCCCAGGGGTCAAAGGCACCCATTCAAAAGTTGGCAGACGAGGTGACTGGTTGGTTTGTTCCGGCAGTAATTGCCGTCGCTTTAGCTACTTTTGTAGTCTGGTTTAATGCGACGGGAAACTTTACTTTGGCAACGATTACAATGGTGGAGGTGCTGATTATTGCTTGTCCTTGTGCTTTGGGTTTGGCGACTCCGACTGCTGTAATGGTCGGCACTGGAAAAGGTGCAAAAAATGGGATTTTAATTAAGGGAGCCGAAAGTTTAGAGTTGGCTCATAAACTTCAAGTCATTGTGTTAGATAAAACTGGAACTCTTACTGAGGGTAAGCCGACTGTTACTGATTTTGTCACAATTAAAGGAACGGAAAATAGCAACGAGTTAAAATTGCTGCAATTGGCGGCATCTGTCGAGCGAAATTCCGAGCATCCTGTGGGGGAAGCTGTTGTTAGATACGCTCAATCTCAAGAGGTGAATTTGACGGATGTTAAGGATTTTG
Organism: Tychonema sp. LEGE 07196; assembly: GCF_963890365.1. Lineage (NCBI taxonomy): Bacteria > Bacillati > Cyanobacteriota > Cyanophyceae > Oscillatoriales > Microcoleaceae > Tychonema > Tychonema sp. LEGE 07196. The sequence goes on from NZ_CAWPRX010000048.1 coordinate 5,366, forward strand.
AGGCGATCGCGGGTAGCGGTGTTCGAGGGGTTGTCGGCGGAAAGCCGATCGCCCTGGGAACGCTGAGGTGGATGCAGGAACTAGGCTGCGATACTGAATATCTGGAACTGCGCGCGAAAGCTTTGGAAGGTGATAGCAAAACAGTTGTTTGGATGTCTGTAGATGGCAAAATAGAGGCAATTCTCGGCATTGCTGATGCCCTGAAACCGTCCTCAGCGCAGGCGGTGAAAGCACTGCAAAAACTGGGTTTGGAGGTGGCGATGCTGACTGGGGACAACCGCGCGACTGCGGAGTCGATCGCCCGATCCGTTGGTATTACTCGCGTTTTTGCCGAAGTTAGACCAGACCAAAAAGCAGCTAAAATCCAAGCCCTGCAAGGGGAAGGAAAAATTGTCGCGATGGTGGGAGACGGGATCAACGATGCACCGGCTTTGGCCGCTTCTGATGTGGGAATTGCGATCGGTACAGGCACAGATGTGGCGATCGCAGCCAGCGATATTACCCTAATTTCTGGAGACTTGCAAGGCATAGTTACAGCAATTCAACTTTCGCGCGCCACCATGCGGAACATCCGCGAAAATCTGTTTTTTGCCTTTATTTACAACATCGCTGGAATTCCGATCGCAGCGGGCGTTCTGTACCCGATTTTAGGCTGGCTGCTAAGTCCAATTATCGCCGGTGCAGCAATGGCTTTTAGTTCAGTTTCCGTACTTACTAATGCTTTGCGCTTGCGAAATTTCAAACCAAAGTCTCTAGCATAAATTAGGAGTAATTAGACAAATGTTGCACCGCCGTCAAATGTGGGGAACTCTCGCGAGTTTAGGAATTGCGATCGGAATAGCATCGGGAGTTCAAGCTGCCGAACCCGTCGCTGCTTCTAATTCAACCACTCAATTTCGCAGCATCGAACAGCCGCTAGGTTTAAAAGTTGGTGTCACCCTCGGTGGTTTGACATTAATTGGTTTGGAGTTGTGGTGGTTTTTGTTTAGTAAAGCAAAAGGTCAGCAAGCTGAATCTATTCAGGGGATACAAGAGTTGACTATTACTGTAGACGGGGGTTACGAGCCTGCTAGTGTAGTTGTGAAAGCCGGTCAATTAGTCCGGCTAAATTTCTTGAGGCGTGACCCGAATAGTTGTCTTGAAAAAGTGTTGTTACCAGATTTTCACATTGTGCGAGAATTACCTTTAAATCAGGTAACAGCTATTGAATTCACCCCGGAAAAACCCGGACGATACCTATTTACTTGCGGCATGAATATGTTTCGGGGTGTGGTGGAAGTACAAAAGTAAATCAAATAGACAGTTGTCAACCTGCGGCAATTGCGACGGTTGAGGCGCGAGTTTTTTCGGCAAGAAATCGCTAAAATAGATGAAAGCTTAAAAAATTTGGAGTGAGCTAAATGCAATTACTACACACGATGCTCCGAGTCTGCAACCTGGAAGAATCTCTCAAATTCTACACGGAAGTGTTGGGAATGAAACTGCTGCGGCAAAAAGATTATCCTGATGGCAAATTTACCCTGGCTTTTGTGGGCTACGGCGACGAATCAGACACTACGGTTTTGGAATTAACCTACAATTGGGGCGTAACAGAGTACAATTTAGGAGATGCTTACGGTCATATTGCGATCGGCGTTGACGACATTTACGGTACTTGCGAACAAATTAAAGCCCGCGGCGGTAAAGTCAGCCGCGAACCCGGCCCGATGAAACACGGTTCAACTGTTATTGCTTTTGTGGAAGATCCAGATGGATATAAAGTTGAATTAATCCAACTAAAAAATCGATGCGCCTAGTCCAAGAAACCGGGTTTCTGCGATAATTCTGGCATCCTCACCGAGGTTGAGTGAAGAAACCCGGTTTCTCAACCCCACCGATAATCCAAGAAACCGGGTTTCTGCGATAATTCTGGCATCCTCACCGAGGTTGAGTGAAGAAACCCGGTTTCTCAACCCCACGCCGATAATCCAAGAAACCGGGTTTCTGACTGCCAATTTAGGGTTTGTTTTTGGGAGATTTGGGAGGTTGGGGAGATTTTAATATTTTGTCGGCGGCCATTTTGTCAATGATTACGTCGCTGATAATGTGAGCTCCGTGGGAGGTAAAATGCACGCCGTCGTTAATTTTTACATAGCCTCGCTTCCCCGATTTGTCAGCAACTATCGGAACAAATTTTCCCGATGCTGCAAAGGTTTCCCAAGTAGAAATAAATTCAATTTTGGGAGAAGCTTTTTTAGCATTTTTATAAATATTGTTCATGACAGGAAAAGCTTTGATATACGCCGATTTATTAGAGTTAGATTGACCTATCCAATACACTTTTCTCACGGAGGAGGAGCCAAGTAACTTGGCATATTTGTCTACTCTTTCTTGATAAGCTTTTTGCCATTCTGGGGTCAGAATCGCCCGATATTTTCCTTGAGAATCAATGATATCTTGAGGATCGTTTCCTCCGAACAAAATTATCACTACATCTGGGCGGTAATCCTGGATGATTTTGCTGGTTCTGGCATACCAGTCATAATAATCTATCCGATTTAATCCGCTGGATACTTTGTAGTCAAGTTTTGTATCAGCGATGTTGTATTTGTTCTTAAGAGTGTACTGGAGTTTAATTCCTAAGTCGAACATTACGGAATCTCCAATAAATAAAAATTTGCGATAAGGTACGGTTAGTTTGGGTTTGGCTGGAGTTGGCTTTTTTGCTGGTTTTGGGGGAGGAGATGCGGATTTTGTGGCGGTTTGGACTGGAGAAGTTTCGGCTTTTTTGGGGATGCTATCGAAATTTATATCTTTGATTTTACTCCAAAAATCTTGTTCTGATTTCCTGAAACTGTCTATTTCTATCTGCCGCGCTGCTTGTTTGATTTCGGGAGTTGCGAAAGGAGTTGAAGCAAAGCTTTTGAGAAATAAGGATAAGTTGGAAAATATTAAGGTGAGAATTACAGAAGTAACTATCAGTAAAATTTCTCTATCTTTCATAGGAAGAAGGAAGTTCGGCAACGAGCAATGTACGGGATGTAACGGATGTAACGGATGTAACGGATGTAAGTCCGTCGGAATAAGGAAGAAGTCATTAGTCATTAGTCATTAATCATTAGTTATTAGTTATTGGTTATTGGTTATTACTTATTAGTCATTAGTCATTAGTTATTAGTCATTAGTTATTAGTGCTGTCCCCCCAGATCGAACGTCCAACGTCATCACGAAGAAAGCCCTTCGGCTTCGCTCAGGGTAAAAGAAGGAAGAAGGAAGAAGGGAAGAAGACATATACAGGAATTTTTTTAGCGATCGCTATTTTACGTTTAATTAGGTGGATTTATTTGCTTTTTTAGAAATTAAAGTAAATAAAAGGCGGGACGGTACTTGGCCCCAACATCAAAATAGCATACACGAACAGCGAAACTAAGACAACTCTCAAGAATATATTTTTTAAGGAAAATACTCTTTGCAAGAGTTGGGAAATTCTCTCGCCCCAAATGTTGATCGCGCCAATGACGGCAATTACTAGATACAATTGCCAAAAGTTAAATTGAAAAGTTGCAGCGGAAGAATGAAATATTCCCTGAAAAAAATTCATGGCAGTTTCCCAGTTGGGCGTGCCGAAAAATACCCAGCTACAAGTCACAAAGCTAAATGTTAGCAGCCAACTGCAAAATTTAGCAAGTCGGGGAAAGGAATAGTCTAATTTTAGGTGGATAGCTTGGGGAATATCTTTGCATAAATGGTTGACAATCAATCCTAAACCGTGAATTGTTCCCCAGACAATAAAGTTTAAACCTGCGCCGTGCCAAAATCCGCCGATCGCCATTGTTATCAGTAAATTTACGTACTTCCTTAATTTCCCGTATTTATTGCCGCCTAACGGGAAGTAAACGTAATCTCTCAGCCACTCGGAAAGACTGATGTGCCACCTTTTCCAAAATTCTTGCAAGCTGAGCGATCGGTATGGCATATTAAAGTTGGCAATGGGTTTGAAACCCAGCAAACAAGAGATGCCGTTAGCTAAATCCGAGTAGCCGCTGAAATCTACGTAAATTAAACAGGAATAGGAAATGGCCGCGAGGATTAAATCGATGCTGCTGTATTGCTGGGGAATTGTGAATGGGAGTTGGGTGAAGTTAAACAAAAAGCTGGATAAAGTATATTTCTTGAAGAGTCCAGACAAAATTAAAACGATGACTTCTTCGATTTGATAGTCGTATTTTTTGGGTGAATTTAGCTGGGTGTAAAATTCGCGAGGCCGCGATATGGGCCCGGAGGCAATTTGGGGAAAGTAGGTAATGTAGGTGGCGTAGTCTACAAATTTCGGACAGGGGATTTTTTGTTGGTAGCAGTCGATTAAATGGGAAATCATTCTAAATGTGTAGAAGGATACGCCGACTGGGGCGATTATTTGCAACATTTGAATGCTGGCGGGAATTTGTAGTTGGTTGAGTACCTCAAATAAGGAAGTCACAAAGAAGTTACAATATTTAAAGATGCCGAGGTTGGCTATGTTGAAAATTATGCCGGAAATTAAGGCGAGTTTTTTATATTTTCCGTTGCAGGTGGCTCGGAGAATGATATAATTGTAGGCAGTACCTAAAACTAGGAGTAAGAGAAAGTCGAAACTCCAAAATGAATAAAATAATAAACTGGAAATGAGCAAGACGATTTTATATAAACCGACTTGGGACTTCAAGGATATAATTATGCTAAAAATAATTAGAAAAAATACTAGGAATTGGTAAGTTGGAAATAGCATAAATTTTAGAATATCAAACAACGTTATGGCAATCTATAAAGGTTAAACATACCAATAAAAAGGTTCGTAGGGAGGACTAAAGTCCTTCATGAATGCGGATAAAGTCCTCACTACGAACTTAGGGGAATGGCGATTCTCTGGAGTAGTTGAGAGAATGGGGAACTGCTGTATTTTCATAAGTTCGATCGCCCGCTGCGGTCGCAGAGTCCAAAAAATCGCCCTAGATTGCGGGCTGCAAGCTTTTGCAAAAGCTCAATTATGTTGCAACTTCGGCAGAATTAACCGCACTCATAGATTTACAATCGTGTTTAAAGATTATGATGGTTGTGAGACGATATATTAACGGATAACAACAGGAATCCCCTTGATTGCGAGGAAGCAACGTGCAGCCAACAGACCCTAGCAAATTTACCGATGAAGCCTGGGAAGCGATTGTCAAATCCCAGGATGTAGCCCGCCGCTTTGCCAATCAGCAGCTAGAGGTTGAACATTTAGCGATCGCCCTTTTTGAACAGCAAGGGTTGGGAAACAGCATTCTCAGCCAAGCTGGAGTCGATGTCCCCCGCTTAGCCCAACAGCTAGAAGCTTTTGCCAAACGACAGCCCAAAGTTACCAACGCTGACCAACTATACCTCGGTCGCGGCTTAGACGTGATGTTAGATGCTGCTGAGTCTGCCAGACAGACTTGGCAAGATAATTTTATCGCCATTGAACATTTATTAATTGGCTTAGTAGAAGATGAACGAGTTGGTAGGCGATTGCTGACTAGGGGCGATGGGCCGCCCGCCCGCCCCGGTTACGATCGCAAATCGGCCCCAGGGACGATCGATCGACCAAAACTCGAAGAAGCAATCAAATCAGTCCGCGCCGCCGCTAAAGTCTCAGAAAAAAGTTCCGAAACCGCGAAAGCCGGCCTCCGCAACCCTAAACCCCAAGGAGATAGCGAAGCCAATTCCGACGCCCTCAGCAAATACGGCCGCGATTTGACCGAAGCCGCCAAAGCAGGAAAACTCGATCCAGTAATCGGCCGCGACGAAGAAATTCGCCGCGTCGTCCAAGTTCTTTCGCGCCGTCAAAAAAACAACCCAGTATTAATTGGCGATCCCGGAGTCGGAAAAACTGCGATCGCCGAAGGTTTAGCCCAGAGAATTGTTAACGGCGACGTGCCCGAATCTTTGAAAAACCGCCAGCTATTTAGCCTCGACATGGGCAGTTTAATTGCTGGGGCAAAATTCCGAGGTGAATTTGAAGAACGATTGCGATCTGTCCTGCGAGAAGTTATCGATTCCGACGGGCAAATTGTCCTATTTATTGACGAATTGCACACCGTTGTTGGGACTGGCGGCGGTGGGAGTTCCGGTTCGGGAATGGATGCCGGAAATTTGTTGAAACCGATGTTGGCCAGAGGCGAATTGCGCTGCATCGGCGCTACAACTCTCGATGAATTCCGCAAGAATATTGAAAAAGATCCGGCACTGGAACGCCGCTTTCAACAAGTATTTGTCGGCGAACCGACTGTGGAAGATACTGTTTCAATTTTGCGCGGATTGAAAGACCGCTACGAACGTCACCACGGGGTGAAAATTACCGATTCGGCGCTGGTTGCTGCTGCAACTCTGTCTTTTCGCTATATTTCCGATCGCTTTTTGCCGGACAAGGCGATCGACCTCGTAGACGAAGCGGCCGCCCATTTGAAAATGGAAATTACCTCCAAACCCGTGGAATTGGAAGGGATTGACCGCCGGGTGATGCAGTTGGAAATGGAAAAATTGTCGATCGAAGGCGAGGGAAAAGGTTCTCCAACCCCCACCATCAGCCCCCGGATCGAACGCATCAAAACAGAGATTGACATCTTAAAAGTCAAGCAGGAAAAATTGTCCTCTCAGTGGCTGGGCGAAAAGCAGTTATTGGATGGCATCAATAAATTGAAAGCAGAAGAAGACCAACTGCGAGTGCAAATTGAGCAAGCAGAAAGAGCTTACGATTTGAATAAAGCCGCGCAGTTGAAATACGGTAAACTTGAGACGGCGGTGCGCGATCGCGAAGCCAAGGAAGCCGAACTTTTGAAACAGCAAGCTCAAGGTTCTTCCCTGCTGCGGGAAAAAGTTACTGAGGGCGATATTGCCGAAATTGTGGCGAAATGGACGGGCATTCCGGTCAACCGATTGTTAGAGTCGGAACGCCAAAAATTGCTGCAGTTGGAAAGCCATTTACACAAAAAAGTCATCGGTCAAGAGGAGGCTGTAACGGCGGTTGCTGCGGCGATCCGGCGGGCGCGGGCTGGTATGAAAGATCCCGGTAGACCGATCGGTTCTTTCTTGTTTATGGGCCCCACAGGCGTGGGAAAAACTGAGTTAGCGCGGGCGTTGGCGGAGTTTTTGTTTGACAGCGATGATGCGATCGTCCGCATCGATATGTCGGAATATATGGAGAAGCACAGCGTCTCTCGGTTAGTAGGAGCACCCCCCGGATATGTCGGTTACGACGAAGGCGGACAACTTTCCGAAGCTGTGCGGAGACATCCTTATTCGGTAGTGCTGTTTGACGAAGTGGAAAAAGCGCACCCGGATGTATTTAACATTTTGCTGCAAGTGTTGGATGATGGCAGAATTACCGATTCTCAAGGTCGAGTGGTTGACTTTAGAAATACCGTCATTGTGATGACTAGCAATATCGGCAGCGATCACATTTTAGAGGTGTTTGCGAAGAAGGAAAAAACTCCCAAAAAACCCGCTAGCCGCAAGCAGGAACCGAAGGAGGTATCAATTCCCAAGACAGATTATAAAGTTGATGATGATGGTACTGTCGAGGTGTCAGCTCAGCGAGTTGATATTGATAGTGAAGTTAAGACGGGAAGTAAGTCTGAAAGTAAGTCTGAAAACAAGTCTGACAATGAAAAATCCTTGACTCAAGAACGGGAGACAGACGAAGAGTACGAACAAATGTTAAAACGGGTGATGACTGCTTTGCGATCGCACTTCCGGCCCGAATTTCTTAATCGGGTAGACGAGATCATTTTGTTCCACACTTTGAGCAAGATCGAACTGCGGCAAATCGTCACCATCCAAGTGAAGCGGATCGAGCGGTTGTTGGCGGAGCAAAAAATTACTTTGGAACTGTCAGATGCGGCGAAAAACCACATCACAGATGTCGGTTACGATCCAGTTTACGGCGCTCGTCCGCTGAAACGCGCTATCCAGCGGGAGTTGGAAAACCCGCTGGCTAACAAGATTCTGGAAAATGCGTTTGTGGAGGGCGATACAATTGCGATCGACTGCGAAAATAACAGTTTGCAGTTTCGCAAAAAAGACTCTCTCCCCGCGCTAGTAGGTAAAAGTTTGTAGTTACCGAACAGCTAGGAACAGGCCGGACAGCCTGTTCCACCAAAAATAAATCTTCTTGTTTCCCAGAAAGCCTGGTAGTTTAAAATTATGAAACAACTAACTAGAATCACTCTGAATCCAGAAGTAATGGGAGGAAAACCCTGCATTCGCGGCTTGCGAGTCACTGTTGGCACAATAGTCGGACTGATGGCATCGGGACACTCACCGTCAAGCATTTTGCAGGCCTATCCCTACCTGGAAGAAGCAGATATATATGAAGCGCTTGCTTATGCAGCCTGGCGAGTTGAAGAAGTAGAAATTCCTCTCAAAATAGCGTGAAAATTTTGATTGATATGAATCTGTCACCTGAATGGACTATCGTATTTACTAAATACGGAATAGAGTCTCTTCATTGGTCTACTGTCGGCGATCCTCGTGCCACAGATCGTGTTATTATGGAATGGGCGCGAGTAAATGACTATGCCGTATTCACTCATGATTTAGATTTTGGCGCACTGCTGGCCGCAACCCAAGCTGATGCTCCCAGTGTCATTCAAGTACGTATTCAAGACGTGCTGCCTGCTAATATAGAGAGTATGATTGTGGAAGTGTTCCATCAATTTGAGGCACAAATTGAGTCGGGGGCATTCATTTCTGTGGATGAAACGCGCTCTAGGGTGAGAATTTTGCCGATTACACTTCGATAATTATTTATTACCTGTTCCACAAAAATTAATCTGCTTGTGGAACAGGTCAGAAAGCTTGTTATTCAAAATAGTCAAGCCTGCTACTTAATATTACTAATTGCCCATCGTGCGGCTGGTGTAAGCATCCATGCTGTAAGCCGGAACGCGAACGCTGTAATCAATATCTGTTCCAGTCACAGCTTTTGCCAGTTGTTCAAAAGATTCGTCGTTCCAGTTGCGATCGTGGATGGGCTTTGACTGTTCGCCGAGGAAGTATGCTTGAGTGCCAATTACTGAGGCTGCTACCCAACCGACGATTAAAAGGGCGATTACGATAGTCATGGCTGTTTTTCCTTAACTTTTGTTGCGTTATGTAAACAAATGTAACAAACCGTGAATGAGAATGTCAAGGTAGTGTATGTTCGTGCCAACCGTCCGGCAGGTAGTAAATACCACACCTTTGAGGAAACTGAGAGAAGGTGAGGACTTGACCGGAAATTTGCGCGTGTAGGGCCTGCTGCGCCACCAGTATGTAGCGTCTGCTAGCGCGCACCGATGCAGCATCCGCCACCAGACTCGAATTTTATGCTGTATCCGCGATCGCAGAATTCATGGCATCTTATTATGAAATTTTAGTTAAGAATTTATAATTTTTGCGTTTAAAATTTACGATTAAAACTATGCCGCTAGCATGAGGAACTGGGCAAAGATATGAGTTATGATCTATCAGTTTGGATTTGAAACAACAAATCTTAATTACTAAATCTCAATTACCAAATAACCATTACCAATTACCCAGACAAATTATGGCAATCTCAATGTTAAATGACGATCCCTTGTGGTTCAAAGATGCTATCATTTACGAAGTACCAATTCGCGCTTTTGCCGACAGCAATGCAGACGGCATCGGCGACTTTCAAGGACTGACAAAAAAACTCGATTACCTGCAAAACTTGGGAGTAACAGCCATTTGGGTGCTGCCATTTTTTCCCTCACCGCTCCGAGACGACGGCTACGATACATCTCACTATACCACCGTCAACCCGATTTACGGCACCTTAGATGACTTTAAAAACCTTTTAGAAGCAGCGCACCAGCGGGGAATTCGAGTCATTATTGAGTTGATTGTCAACCACACTTCCGACCAGCACGAGTGGTTTCAGCGAGCGAGGCGCGCTCCGAAAGGCAGTAACGAAAGAGATTTTTATGTGTGGAGCGACACGCTGGAAAAATATAAAGATGCTCGGATTATTTTTCAAGATTTTGAAACATCTAATTGGGCTTGGGATGCGGTAGCAAAAGCTTATTACTGGCACCGTTTTTATTCCCACCAACCCGATTTGAATTACGACAATCCGGCGGTTCGCCAAGCCATCTTAGATGTGGTAGATTTCTGGTTGGCATTGGGCGTAGACGGATTGCGAATGGATGCTGTACCCTACCTGTACGAGCGCGAGGGTACTAACTGCGAAAACTTGCCAGAAACTCACGCTTTCCTCAAACAGTTGCGCCAGCACGTAGATGAAAAATTCCCTAACCGGATGCTGCTAGCGGAGGCGAATCAGTGGCCGGAGGATGCGGTTGAATATTATTCGGCTGGGGATGAATGTCACATGAACTTTCATTTTCCGTTGATGCCGCGTCTATTTATGGCTTTGCACATGGAAGATAGCTTTCCTATTAGCGACATTCTCCAGCAAACTCCGCAGATTCCTAATAACTGTCAGTGGGCATTGTTTTTGCGGAATCACGATGAATTGACGCTGGAAATGGTGAGCGATGAAGACCGAGATTATATGTATCGGGTTTACGCTCAAGACACTCAGGCGAGAATTAATTTGGGTATCCGCCGCCGCTTGGCTCCGCTGATGGGAAACAACCGCCGCCAGATTGAGTTGATGAATGCTTTGTTGCTGTCTCTTCCTGGTACGCCGGTGCTTTATTACGGCGATGAAATTGGCATGGGCGACAATATCTATTTGGGCGATCGCAACGGGGTGAGAACTCCGATGCAGTGGAGCAGCGATCGCAATGCCGGTTTCAGCCGCGCCAACCCGCAGCGACTGTACGCGCCGCCAATTGTTGACCCTGAATATCACTACGAATCTGTTAACGTCGAAGCGCAGCGGGCGAATCCGAGTTCTCTGTGGTGGTGGATGAAACGCTTGATTGCTGTTCGCCAGCGCTTCCAAGCATTCGGCCGCGGAACTTGCGAGTTTCTGTACCCAGAAAACCGCAAAGTTTTAGCTTTTGTTCGCACCTATCAAGACGAACACATCCTCGTAGTGACCAATTTATCGCGCTTCGTCCAAACGGCAGAATTAGACCTTTCGCCGTTTAAAGGTGCTGTTCCGGTGGAGATTTTCGGCCGGACTGAGTTTCCGCCAGTGGGCGAATCGCCTTATTTTTTGAGCTTGAGCCCTCACACGTTTTACTGGTTTACTCTTACTGTCAAGCATGAGGATTTTTCGCACCACGGTTTGAATACAGATTTGCCGAGTTTGGCGATCGTCGGTACTTGGGAAACTGCTTTTTCTCCTAAAAGTCAGCTCAGCAATATGTTGATCTCTCTTTTGCCGAATTACTTGCAATCCAATCGCTGGTTTAGCGGTGCAGACAGGATAATTCAATCATTAGAAATTAATGAAATTGTACCTGTTGGATATAAAAATAGTGCTGGGGATCAATCTACGGTTTACATTCTGTTTTTGCATTTGAATTATACCGAAGGTATGGCGGAAACTTACGTTTTGCCTTTAGGTTGGGAAGAGATGAAAGGCGAGCCGGACGATCGACCGACGATCGCGCATTTGCAGTTCCCAGAAACCAAGGAAGTCGGAGTGCTATTTGATGCTGCGGGGGACAAAGGTTTTCTGAGCGAGCTGCTGGGGGCGATCGCCAGCAATGCCAGTTACCAAGGTACAGCGGGCGAACTCGTAGGAATTGCCGACAATTTCTTGAACTCAGAACAAGATTTATCGCAACTAGAACCGTACCTGTTCAAAAAAGAACAAAGCAATACATCGGCAGGTTACGGCGATCGGTTAGTCCTGAAAATCTTGCGAAAATTCGAGGAAGGAATCAACCCAGAATTAGAAATCGGACGCTTTTTAACCAATAGCCAGTCGCTCGAAAACTACGCTCCCATTGCCGGAGAATTGGAATATCGCACAGCCGGTCAAAAAGCAGTTACAGTCGGAATACTGCAAAAACTAATCCCCGACAGCACGGATGCTTTGTCTTATACATTAGACGCGCTGCGGAACTATTTCGAGCAAGTAATGGCAGTAGAAGCAAAGTATGCAGGCGATATTTTATCCACTTCCCCCGAAGATTATTTACCCAGCGCTTTGACCGCACAAATGCGACAGTCAAGCTCGCTACTAGCCGATTTATCCCTAGAAGTACCCGCATTACCTCGCGAACTAATCGGCTCTTACCTAGCATCAGCAGAACTTTTAGGTCAGCGGACAGCCGAACTCCACCTCGCTTTAGCTTCGGACACAGAAAATCCCGCTTTTGCTCCAGAAAATTTCACCTCATTTTACCAGCGTTCCATCTATCAATACATGAGAAATCTGGCAGGAAGAACTTTGCTGCTGTTGAAAAAGCGGCTGTCTAAACTGCCGCCAGAAACGCAAAAGTTGGGACAAACTCTTCTCAACCGCGAAGACTTGCTGATGGAACGTTTCAAGTCTATTTTGAACTTGAGAATCACCGCCGACAGAATTCGCTGTCACGGAGACTTTCATTTCGGACAAGTTCTGTATACAGGGAAAGACTTCGTAATTATTGATTTTGAAGGAGAACGTAATCGACCGTTAAGCGAGCGGCGGATGAAGAGGTCGCCTTTGCGAGATGTTGCCGGAATGCTGCAATCTTTCAATTACGCCGTTACTATGGCGCTGCGGAACGAAGTAGAAAGTGGGATGATCCGCCCTGAAAACTTACCTGAAATGCAGCAGTGGGCGAATGTTTGGCACCGCTGGGTTAGCCTGACTTTTCTCAAGAGCTATTTGTCAACAGCAGCGGATGCAAGTTTCTTGCCAAAATCTGTACCGGAATTGGAAGTTTTGCTGAATGCTTACATTTTAGAAAAAGCGGTTTCTGAGTTGTCAGATGAACTCCAGTACCGCTTGGATTTGGCAGAAATTCCCCTCCAGCGAGTTCTGCAATTGCTTCATGTCGAGCGTCAGTCCTAGCTGATTTTTAAGTATTAATAAAAGGTGCGCGCAGCGCGCACCTTTTATTAACTAAATCTGCTTTGATAACGATTTTATCGGCGAATAGAATTCGCGACTATACAAACAAATTCCGCGCAACGCGAGACTCAAAAATCAAGAACTTTGCATTATACCAATTTCATAAAGTAGCGCTAGATATTAC
>NZ_CAWPRX010000049.1:0-18035 GCF_963890365.1 Tychonema sp. LEGE 07196
CCGTTAATATTTTACAAGGCACAACTGTTGTAGGTACTGCGATTGTAGATGCTTCAGGTAACTGGAGTTTTACTCCCACAACAGCTTTAGCTGATGGCAACTACCCCTTTACTGCCACAGCCACCGACGCGACAGGTAATACTTCTACTCCTTCGAGTGCCGTTAATTTGATAGTAGATACTACCGCACCGGCAGTACCTACTTTCACAACTACCAGTGGCACAACTAACGATAGCACTCCAACGTTGGTAGGAACAGCAGAACCCAACAGTACCGTTAATATTTTACAAGGCACAACTGTTGTAGGTACTGCGATTGTAGATGCTTCAGGTAACTGGAGTTTTACTCCCACAACAGCTTTAGCTGATGGCAACTACCCCTTTACTGCCACAGCCACCGATGCGGCGGGTAATACTTCTACTCCTTCAACTGCTGTTAATTTGATAGTAGATGCTACCGCATCGGCAACACTTACTCTCCCAACTACCAGCGGTGCAACTAACGATAATACTCCCACTCTGACGGGGACTGCACCACCCGATAGTACCGTTAATATTTTACAAGGTACAACTCCACTCGGTACTACTGTTGCGGATGCTACTGGGAATTGGAGTTTTACCCCCGCGACTCCTTTAACTGATGGTACTTACGCCTTGACTACTACAGTCACCGATGCGGCGGGTAATACTTCTACTCCTTCAATTGCTGTTAATTTGATTGTAGATACTGCAGCACCGGCAACACCTACTCTCACAACTACCAGTGGTACAACTAACGATAATACTCCTACTCTGACGGGAACAGCGGAACCCGATAGTACCGTTAATATTTTACAAGGTACAACTTCACTCGGTACTACTGCTGCGGATGCTACTGGGAATTGGAGTTTTACCCCGGCGACTCCTTTAATTGATGGTACTTACGCCTTGACTGCTACAGCTACCGATGCTGCAGGTAATACTTCTACTCCTTCAATTGCTGTTAATTTGATTGTAGATACTGCACTAACTCCCACACCGACACCAACACCAACACCAACACCAATACAAACACCAACACCAACACCAACACCAACACCAACACCAACACCAATACAAACACCAACACCAACACCAATACAAACACCAATACCAATACAAACACCAACACCAACACCAACGCCCGCACCAACACCAACACCAACGCCCGCACCAACGCCAACGCCAACACCAACGCCTGCAACAACACCAACGCCAACACCAACGCCCGCACCAACTCCAATAACTAATAACATCCCCAACGATGAGTGCATTTGCGACACAATTGTCTATCCCAATTTAAACCAACCGAATAGGGTTGAAAACACCATACTCGGTGTACCGGCAATTCAAATAGGCACTGCCAAAAATGACGAATTTCTCGGCAGCAACACGGGCAATATATTCGATGCCCAATCTGGGGATGACAACTTGTATGGTGGCGATAGCAGTGACATTCTCAACGGCAATCAAGGCAATGATTTTATCAGCGGCGGCAGTGGTGACGACATCTTATTTGGAGATGAGAATAACGACATCATTCTGGGCGACTCGGGCAACGATTTAATCTTTGGAGGCAAAGGCAATGACTCTATCAACGGCCGCGAAGGTGACGACATCGTTTATGGGAACAGAAATGATGATTTCATCGACGGCGGTAAGGGTAATGACAGCTTATCTGGAGGCAAAGGTGATGACATAATCCTTGGCAGTGATGGAGATGATTACTTGTTTGGAAATCAGGGTGCGGATACCATCTGCGGCGGTGAAGGTAACGATTTCATCGGCGGTGACGAAGGAGCAGATATGCTGGGAGGGTGCGAAGGAAATGATACTCTTTACGGCGGGGAAGATAACGATACTCTCCTGGGCGGTAAAGGTGATGATATCCTTTACGGAGAATTGGGGAATGATAGTTTGATTGGCGGTAGCGGTAACGATGTTTTTGTCTTGACAAATGGTCAAGGATTTGATGTTATCGCTGATTTTACTGCCGGTCAAGATGTGATTGGATTGAGCGGTGGTTTGAGTTTTGGACAGTTAGAAATAACTCAAAATACTCAGGGAACAATTATCAAAAATCTCTTGACCGGGGAGGAGTTAGGCGTTATGATTGGAGTGAGTGCTAATTCACTGACAGCGGCGAACTTCATGCTGGTTTAGGGAAGAATTAAAAGTGCGCGCGTGCGCAGCTATCTCTACGGGATAGCTGCGCACGCGCGTAAGCTGTTCTACATTTAAACTGTATGTCAAAAAACAATAAAACTATTGTGGGGTGGGCACGAGAGCCCGCCCTAAACATACAATTTAAATGTCCGACAGCTTACTAGCTCCAAATCAACATTCTTCTGCCATTCTTCTGCGTCAATCCGCTGCGCTCTGAGCTTGAAGTTTCATACTTTTACGGCGATTTAACTTCAGTCTCTTGACTTCTCACCACTGGGGGCGGCAGATTCGGCTCAGGTTCTGCCACATTCAACTGGCCGCCGCAGCAGCTCAATTCATAAAGTTTGGCATTAATTTGATATTCGTACTGACTCAATAACCTGGCATAAACATACCCAGCTTTTCCATCCAAAAAGCCTAACTGAATAAAGTAAAATAAAATAAATCTCAGCATTGGTTTAAAAGGCAGCCTCACCCAAACTTTTTTGAGGAATCGCTTTCGCTGCACGGCATCTCCAAATAGATTAGCGCCAATAGTGCCACTGTCGCCGCGACCTGTAAGAATATTGTAATAAACGCGAGCTTCCCAATTAGAATAGCGGTTGTGACGCTCGATCCAGTGAAATAAATTGCGATAATCCTCGTGGATCATGTCATTTTTTAAGTAGCCGACTTGACCGGCTAAAATGACGTGTTCGTGAACTTCGTTGTCACCTGTATTGGGGACAGATTCGGTGCCGAGATTTTCGTAACGGCCTTTTTGATGCTTGAACAAACGCAAATTCCAGTCGGGATACCGGCCGCCGTAACGCAGCCATTGACCTAAAAAGAAGACTTTGCGGTTGAGGTAGTAGCCTTCAAAATTGGGATCTTCGATCGCGCAGGCGATTTCGTCCCAAAGTTCCGGGGGAATGCGCTCGTCGCAATCGACTATTAATACCCATTCGTTGCGAAAGGGCAGGTTGTCCAAAGACCAATTTTTCTTTTTGGGCCAGCGATTGTTGAAGTAGAACTGCACTATTTTTGCACCGCTGCTGATGGCAATTTCTACCGTGCGATCGCTGCTTTGGGAATCAACCATGAAAACTTCGTCCGCCCTAGCAATGCTGGCCAGACACGCAGGTAGATTAAGTTCTTCGTCTTTTGCCGGAATGAGAACCGAAACCGGAATCTTGGATGAACTAGAGGTCATAATCGATTGCTTGAACCTGAATGCGGTGGAGTTGTTGTGGTTGAAGTGCGATCGGCCAGGTAGCGCCGACGACTCGATCGGCGAGGGATATTGCTTATAGCCTAATGCCTGCTGGTCGATTTCGGTAGAAAAATCATGCGGCGGAGGGCTGCACTCAAATAACCGATTTGACCCCAGGCAAAAACGAAATTTTCAAAGCGCAGCGCCGGATCTCTAATGTACTTAAAAGACTTCCAGATACCCCTCAATATTCTTTCACCCCCCCGCCCAAGCTGAGCAATACCGGCTCGATCGGACAATTGTTCTCGATAACACTCGCTAATGCCTTGCCACCACCCGCGCTCTAGAAACCAAGCTTTGTTAAGCCGTTCTGGGGCGACATTGTGCAGCACTAGGGCAGAGGGCAGATAAACCACTTGCCAACCTAACTCTAATGCTAATTCTGTGGCGCGCAATTCTTCGTTTGACAGCAACTTTTTGCCGACTCTACCGAGTTTGACATCGAAGCCGCCAATTTGTTCGAGAAAAGCGCGCCGGATCGAGTAGTTGACACCCCTGGGAGTCAAACCGGCAGCAGTCACGTACTGGCAAGTATCGCCTAAATCGTATTCTCCCAAGTTTTGGGCCAATCCTGGTGACAGCCATGCGGGCGGGCTGATTCCGCAAGGCCACAGCAAGTTAACTTTGCCGCCGGCTACGGCTAGTTTTTGATTGCTTTGATAAGCGCTGTACAGTTCCCCGATCCAATTTGGATCGGCAACAGCGTCGTCGTCGAGATAAGCTAATATGTCGCTGCCAGCTTGCTTTGCGCCGGTGTTCCGGGCGATTGACAGACCGATTTCGGGTTCCCAGACGTACTTGAGACGCCGATCGCCCAATCGGGCTTCTACTACCTCGCGGGTGCGCGAAGTGGAGCTTTCGGGACTGGCATAATCGCTAGAAGCGTTATCGACTACTACTACTTCAAAATTGTCGGGGAAATCCTGTACCAGCAAGCTGTCGATCGCCCCCGCTAAATAGGCCGCGCGATTGTGGGTGCAAATTATTGCTGATATCTGAGGACGATCTGACATAATTAAGAGCTTTGGAAATATTGGGGTTCTCGATCGACTTACTGTGATCTTGTCTCAACAATGCTATTATCGCTTAAAAATCCTTGGCAATCAAACAAATAACCAATAACAAATAACAAATAACCAATAACAAATAACAAATAACAAATAACCAATAACAAACAACCAATAACCAATAACAAATGACCAACTCAAAACCAGCGCCATTGAGACAATTAATTTTAGTAACTGGGCCGGCCCGAAGCGGCAAAAGTGAATGGGCTGAAAGTCGGGCTGCAGGTTCGAGAAAACAAGTAATTTATGTGGCTACTGGCTTGGTTGATGCAGCGGATTTGGAGTGGATGCGCCGCCTAGAAAAGCACCGAAATCGCCGTCAGGTTGATTGGGAAACTCTCGAAGTGCCGATCGAATTATCGGCAGTTGTGCGATCGGCCTCAGCGTCGGATTGCTTGTTGATTGATTCCCTGGGAACTTGGACGGCGAATCTGTTGGAACAAGAAGCGACAGTTTGGGGCCAGATGCAGCAAGATTTGCTCGCCGGTTTGAAGTCAACAGCGGCCGATGTAATTTTGGTAGGGGAAGAAACCGGATGGGGCGTTGTGCCTGCTTATCCTGCGGGGCGGCTGTTTCGCGATCGCCTCGGCACTCTGGTGCGGCACATCGGGGCGATCGCCGATTCTGTTTATCTCGTCACCGGAGGTTACGCCTTGGATCTCAGCGCCTTGGGTACGCCGCTGCCGCCAGCCAAGAATTAACAGCCCCGAAGGGCGATCGACAAGGGAGAAAACATCTCGGTTGGTCGGTGGGCAATTATAGCGGAAATTAGCTATAATCTTAACTATCAAAAACTCAACTGCAGGCAAAATAGGGTTCCAAAAATACTCCCTCAGCCACCCAACACAACAATGATAGACGCGAAATAGCCAAGATTTGAAGCCAGCACCTGTACGCAAACTTGTATAGCACAATGTCTTCAATAACCTTGCGCCCCACTCACCCGTGCCAGCGGCTACAGCAATCATAAAAATGCTTTTTATAAAGCCGGAAATGCTCCCCCTTAGAAAAAATGTAAAATATAAAATGTCTCTTGAGATAGAGTACAAGTTTCAATTTTCAAGTTTAAAATCATCAACTAATCGCAGGATTGACTAAAAGTTATGGCATCAAATACTGAAGTAAAAAAATATATTGCTTACTGGTTTCAGTTAGGCAAAAAAGTATTAATTCGCAACGGTTCCGAAGCGCTGCTGCCAAAATCGGTAATTGCGGGCGATCGCTACAGCAGCGAATTTGAAGAATGCTGGCAAAAAATTATCTCCCCCGACAGCGGAGACTGCTACCTGCAAGGCACAAACGAAACAATTGCCCAACTGCTGACACCAGCATGGGAAGTCAGTCCCTGCGCGCGCTGCGCTATGCCCGTAGTGTTCCAACAAGCCGGAATGCCACCTGAGTCCTGTGTCTGTAACGACTTACCGAACTGGCCGGATACGGAAATGCCCCAACCTCGATCGCCCGTCAGCACAAAATCGCAACTTTCAGGTATTCGCGATCGACTCCAGAGAACCGGCGGGGAGTAAAGATTGGGAGAGGGGGAGATTGGGAGAGGGGGAGATTGGGAGAGGGGAAGAATTTTTATTTCTTTTCTCTTCCTTCTTCCCTCTTCCCTCTTCCCTCTTCCTTCTTCCCTCTTCCCTCTTCCTTCTTCCTTCTTCCCTCTTCCCTCTTCCTTCTTCCTTCTTCCTTCTTCCTTCTTCCTTCTTAATGTGCCCAGAGAATCACACCAGCTTCATAGGGGCTGCTGAGATTGTCGTGCTTCGGTAAAACGCGCAAGGACAAACCTTGCAAACCGCTAGAAGTATAAGTAATGTCAGCCGTATAAAGGCTAGCATTGCGATCGTCTTCTCCCAAATACTCCATTACCACCGGCACGCCACCGACAATATCGCCGTTAGCATCAACAGAACCTTGATAAAGTTCGACTTGTACGTCTGCAGGCGTTAATCCCATCAGGTTGATGCGAGATTTAACGGCGATCGACTGATTGACCTTAACTTCCTTATCCTGGGAAATATCAACAGACTCAATCTTAATGTCGTACCACTTCGCCAAAATGTGCTTCTTCCAGTGAGACAATTCCTTCGCCGGAGCACAATTATCCGAAGTCATGGTGTGGAAGCGATCGCTCACGGGGAAATAAGCCCGCCGCGCGTAATCCTTCACCATCCGAGCAGTATTGAAGAAAGGACAGTTCAAGCGAATTGAATCCTTCATTTTCTCCGTCCAACCGCGAGGAATTCCATCAGCATCTCGGTTGTAAAACAGCGGTACAACTTCCTTTTCCATCAAGTCGTACAAAGCATTGGCCTCAACCTCATCTTGATACTCAGTATCTTCGTAAAACTCGCCATGTCCGATCGGCCAACCGGTGCGAACATAATCCGCCTCATCCCACCAACCGTCAAGAATGCTCAGATTCGGCAAACCATTCATCGCAGCTTTCATCCCGGAAGTACCCGAAGCCTCGCGGGGGCGGCGGGGCGTATTCAGCCACACATCGCAGCCAGATACCATCATCCGAGCGACGTTAATGTCGTAATTCGGCAGAAACACCATCGAATTGATAGTTTCGTGTTCGCGGATGAAGTGAACGATATCCCGAATCAATTCCTTACCCGGAATATCCATCGGGTGAGCCTTCCCAGCAATCACAAACTGCACGGGGCGGTTTTGATCCCGCATGATCCGCATAATTCGATCGACATCGCGCAAAAACAGCGTCGCCCGCTTGTAAGTAGCAAAACGGCGCGCAAACCCGATCGTCAGCACCTTCGGATTGAGAGCCTCGCGCGCGTATTCGATTTCGGTTTGAGCCGCACCGCGCTCGCGCAAAGTCTTTTGCAGCCACTCCCGCGCGAATACCACCAACTCCGATCGACAGCGTTCGTGATTCCGCCACAATTCCTCGTCAGGAATCGACGAAATTCTGTCCCACAGGCGATCGTCCTTGCGAGTCATTTCCCACTCTGGGCCAAGGTATCGATCGTACAATTCCTGAGTAGACTTCGCCACACAACTGCGAGCGTGTACCCCATTCGTAATCGAAGTAATCGGCACTTCTTCTTGAGGTAAACCCGGCCATAACCCTTGGAACATCGGGCGCGACACCACACCGTGCAAAGCCGCCACCCCGTTGACAAAACTCGACATCTTAATTGCCAAAATTGCCATATTCAGAGGTGCGGACAAATCGCCAACATTCTCCCGGCCCAACGCCAGAAACTCATCTTGCGACAAGCCAAACATCTTGGCATACTGACCCAGATAGTGCATCACCATATCCGGCTCGAACAAGTCAAACCCAGCAGGAACCGGCGTGTGAGTCGTAAACATACTGCTCGAAACCACCACCTGTTCTGCTTCCACGAAACTCAGGTGATATTCCTCCATCAGCATCCGAATCCGTTCCAAAGCCATGAAAGCCGCGTGGCCTTCGTTCATATGATAAGCCGTGACTGTCAAGCCCAAGGCCTTGAGCATTTTCACCCCACCGATGCCCAGCATGATTTCTTGGTGCATCCGCAGAGTTTTGTCTCCGCCGTACAGTTGGTCGGAAATATCTTGGTCGTAGCGGCTGTTAGGTTCAATATTTGTATCCATCAAGTACAAAGGAACCGTTCCCACTTGTACCCGCCAAATCCGGGCGTACACCTTGCGGCCTGGATAGTCTACCTCAATCCGCAATTCCGAACCGTCGGGATTGCGTTCTAGGTGGAGCGGCATATTGTAGAAATCGTTCAGCGGATAGCGTTCTTGCTGCCAGCCGTCGGCGTTGAGATACTGGGAAAAATAGCCTTCTTGGTACAGCAAGCCCACGCCGGCTAAGGGCAAGCCCAAATCGCTAGCTGATTTGAGGTGGTCGCCTGCGAGCACGCCCAAACCGCCGGAATAGATTGGTAGGGCTTTTACTAAGCCGAATTCCATCGAAAAGTAAGCGTAGCATTCCTGCCGCTCTGTACCGCGCTCTTTGCGATACC
This sequence comes from Tychonema sp. LEGE 07196, assembly GCF_963890365.1. Lineage (NCBI taxonomy): Bacteria > Bacillati > Cyanobacteriota > Cyanophyceae > Oscillatoriales > Microcoleaceae > Tychonema > Tychonema sp. LEGE 07196. The sequence continues at coordinate 8,486 of NZ_CAWPRX010000049.1, forward strand.
AGGCGCGGTTTTTGAGATAATCGTCCAACTGCTGGGCGGCTCGTTTCATTTGGGCAATGAAGCCGTCGTCTTCCGCCATTTCTTGCAGTCGCTCTTGGGATATGGTTCCCAGCATCAGCACCGGGTTTTGGTTGCTGGAGTCCCACAGGTCTCGATCGAGGCGGCGGAATAAGTCTTTGGTGTCAACGTTCCAATCCCAGTGCAAGTTGTAGGCAAGTTTGCGTAGGGGTTCGAGAATTGTCGGTAACGACGGGGAAACGTTAAATGTGCGAATTGGCTGCATAGACCAGGCTTTTATGTTGGAGTAGCGATATTTTCCTCTGTCTTTAGCCGCAAGTCCGTGATTCTGCACACTATTTTAAGTTTTTAAGTGGCGCGGGCGATCGATCGCACTCTTCCGGGCGCAGTTGCAACCGCGTCGATACCAACAAAACCCACCTCCGTGGGCTGAAGAAGACCCGCCGTCTTTTTCTACCGTCTCAACCGCTATTGACTAATGATCTGATTTGCGATCGAGGATGATCGTCACAAAAGACGATCGCGCGATCGGACTGAAGTCCGCACTAGCAAACAATTTTAGATAGGTAAATTGACCAGACACTATACGACAACTGACAACTGACAACTGACAACTGACAACTGACAACTGACAAATTATGCAATTTTGACTTTCCGCAACAGAGAATTTACCAACAGTTTACTAGCATCGCCGGCGGAGAGCGCCTTGCTAAAATAGTGACCCTGAATTTCTTGACAGTGGAGCGATCGCAAACAATCCAACTGCTCTTTAGTTTCTACTCCCTCTGCTACCACGCTCAAATTCAAATCTCGCCCCAGCGTCGCTACAGCATTCGCGATCGCCCGTTCGGACGGATCTGTCGTCAGCCCGTTGATAAAAGATTTGTCGATTTTTAAGATATTCAACGGAAACTTTGTGAGATAACTTAGAGAACAATAACCCGTGCCAAAATCGTCTAGCACAATCTGCACTCCCATATTCTGCAACTCCCTCAGAACTTTTGTGGTATAATCCACATCTTGCATCGCTGTACTTTCAGTAATTTCTAACTCTAAATACTTCGGTTCTAAACCAGTTTTTTTCAAGCAGTTCGTCACCATTTCCACTAAATTAAATTGCTGAAACTGCCTGGCCGAAAAGTTGACTGCTACCCGCAAATCAGGTTGCAAAGCATCCTGCCAAGCTTTATTCTGAGTGCAGGCAGTTTGCAGCACCCATTCCCCAATAGCTACAATTAATCCGTTGTCTTCTGCCATCGGAATAAATGTAGCGGGCGAAACTAAACCTAATTCTGGATGGTGCCAGCGCAGCAATGCTTCCATACCCTGAATTTTCCAAGTATTGATATTGACTTTGGGCTGGTAGAAAACCTCAAATTCTCCCTGTGCTAATGCTTCGTGCAGCCTGTTTTCCAGAGTCAGCAATTGGCTGCCTTGCGGATTGATTGTTGAAGTATATAACTGATAGTTATTTCTTCCCATGTCTTTAGCGCGGTACAAGGCGGCATCGGCATTTTTGACTAAAGTTTCGGCATCTTCGCCGTCGTTGGGATAAACGGCAATACCGATGCTGCTGCTGACGTGAAACGGCTGTTCTTCTAGTTTAAAAGGTGGCTTTAAATAATCAATAATTCTTTGAGCTGTTTTAACTGCATCTTCTAAGCAATTGAGATCGGGAAGCAGTACGGTAAATTCATCGCCTCCCCACCGGGCTACCGTATCAGTCGATCGCAAAGTGTCGCTGATCCGTCCGGCAAAACTTTCTAAAAGGCGATCGCCCGCAGCGTGACCTAGTGTATCATTAATTTTTTTGAATCTATCTAAATCTAAAAACATCACAGCCAGCATTTTTTTATTCTTTTTAGCTTGTCTTAATGCTGCCGTCAGTCGCTCGTTAAAAAGTATCCGATTCGGTAAACCCGTGAGTTGATCGTAAACCGCTTGATAGCGAATAATTTCTTCAGCTTGCTTGCGCTGAGTGATGTCCATCATCGTACCGATCGCCCTTACTGCTTTGCCACTTTCATTGCGGATGATGTACCCGCGATCTAACACAAAAACATATCCCCCATCTGCACGATGAAAGCTATATTCCTCCGACCAAAATTCAGCATCAGATTTCATTGTTTCGTTGAAGCTTGACATCACTCTTTCCCGTTCTTCGGGATGAATATTTTGCCACCACAAGTCAAAGTCTATCGTCTGAGTATCGTTGAGTTTGTATCCAAATACTTTTTCAAACTCTTCGCTCAACCAATACTCATTTTTTGACAAATTAAAATCCCATACTGCATCATTTGTGGCCCTAGTCAGCAGGTGAAAGCGTTCTTCACTTTTGCGGAGTTTTTCTTCAGATTGCAAGCGTTCCGTGACATCTCGAAAGCTGAATACTCGACCAGTAATTTTGCCTCCGGTGTGCTGCGGTAGCGAGTAACGCTCGAAGATTCTGCCATCTTTAAACTCAATAATATCGTAAGTTTCAGCCGCCGGACGATCTGACCATTCTTTAGCGCGGTTGACAAAGATTTCCGGGTATTTTAACTGGTTGATTCCAAACTCCAAAATTTGGTTGTGATCTCTCGAATTTAGCAAAACATCTGGTACCTGCCACATTTTGGCAAACTTGCGGTTAAAGCTGACAACTTTTCCCTCGCCGTCAACCGCCAGAATACCGTCAGCAGTAGATTCAATGGTTGCTTGAAGCAACGAAAGAGATGTTTCTAATTCTAACTCTGCTAATTTGCGATCGCTGATATCAAAGACTGTGACTAATATTGACGGTTTTCTCTCAAATTTAATAATATTTACAGTTGCTTCTATCCAGCGTGATTCTCCGGTTTTTGTGATAAATTTTACTTCATATTTTGAGCCTGCACTTTCTCGCGGATGGCGGGATTTACCCCATTTTTTAACTATTTCATGAAAATCTGGATCGATCAAGTCATATAAATCCAACGCTAGCAATTCTTCCCGACTATATCCAGTGAAAGCTTCTGTCTGAGAATTGACATAACGCAACTGTCTGCGCTGATAGATCAATGCAGCAGCATTAACAGTTTCTATCAGTTGCCGAAACTTTTTTTCACTGCGCCGCAAATCTCTTTCAGCCTGCTTGCGATAGGTAATATCTTGTGCTACATATAATTTGCCGCTGACCTTGCCTTTGCCATTCCGAATAATTGAAATAGAAAGCAGCACAATTATTTTTTTTCCATGTTTGGAAATATAAATTTTTTCGACATTGCGAACAGAATCTTCGGTCGTTAAATTTTCTAATTCTAGCCCCGTTGGCGGCGCTTCATTTTTATGAAAAAGTCCGGCTATTGGTGCGCCTAACAACTCTTTTTTTGAGTATCCTAAAAGTTGACAAGTAGCTTGATTTAACGATAGGATACGACCGCCAGGGGTAGTCGCAATTATCGAGACGCTCATTTCCTCGCAAATATCGAAGGCGTATTCGGCAGTTTGCTGCAAATCTTGGGTCATTTTAGCAATAGTATCTCGGATATCCTGTTCTTTTGGTAGATGCAACACTTCGTCTGTTGCTGTTAGCTTGTTCTTGTCTGTTTCAGGCTTCGATTTAATTAACCCTATCGCCTGAGATAACGTACCTACCCCATTCATCCTGATTAATAAAAAAATTGAGCCCAGAATAAAAGCCAGATAATAATCAATAATTTTAAAACTTAAAATAGGCTCTTTTTGAGGATTTTCCTGAGACTGTATAAAATTGTCGCTTGGTTGAGCGATCGCTGCTATTGGGGATGATTGAGCCCCAAATAAGTCAGCCCTTACAGAATTAGCGCCAGATACCGATCGCAAATAGCTAATTTTGTCAGGCGCTACCAAATTTGCTTCTACAGTAGGATTTCCACCTCCATCCCCTACACTTAGCGGCAATATTTTTGCATTAATGCAACATTCCACACCAAACACAGCAGCAGTTAAGTATCCTAACATTAATTTACCAGTAATTTTCATGGGTTCCAATTGCTAACTTTAAAACAATGCTTGACCGCAGTAAAAAATGTGAACAAATTGAACGTAACTGTAGATGCGACCCAAAAATATATCCGACCTTAATTTATTTTAATTGCGTCAAACAAATTTACGCAAGCAGTAATTTATTTGCATAACTAATTATAATTTGAATCATAATTACAAACCTGTCATCGGCCATTGTGCTACAAATTATCCGCCATTATGCCTAGACACTGACTGGAGCGCGCTAAAATTAGATAATTGTGGTGAGGAAGCGACAGAGATTTGTTATAAAAATAAACAATAGGACTGACGCACGGATGCCTATAAACCCGATTTCGGCGGCGCGGTAACTGAGCGCAGTCGAAGCTCAATCGGCAATTTTTTCACGAAAATATTTAGTTGCAGCCCCCAGCCCCGATCGCAAACCAGGCGATCGGACTTCCTGTGCGTCCAGAAATCAACAATTAGCTTAAAATCGATGCAGAAATCCACTAATTGAACCAATGAGTCAGACAATCCCAGAACTCCAAACAGAAGTCCACGGGCTGCAAGCAGAAATTGCCACCCTGCAAGAGTCGCGGGACAACCTTTCTTCCCAGCGCTCAGAGTGCCGAGTGACAGTCAGCTTTCCCAAAAATAATACTCCTGAAGCCATTGCCGAGTTCCATCAGCAAAATGCTGTCTTTGGGGAGCAATGGTTGCAGCAAATTCAGGAGATTGACCGAGAAACTCAAATTATTGAAAAGCAACTGCAACAAAAACAGGCGGTACTCGATTACAAACAAGGCGAACTAGACAAATTGCTAGCCGGACAGCACTGGCAAGAAGTAGAAAACAACGTTCACACCGGAGAAAAGCGCTTGCAAGCACAAGCTCGCAGAATCAATCAAGCAGCAGCGCAACTAGAGGCAGAAATTCAAGCTTTAAAAGCACTGTACGACCAACTAAATCCCAGTTATTCTGAGTGGTTTCAACAGCCAACTGAAATTGTAGAATTTTTGGCAAAAACTATTCCTTACGCTTGGCCAGGTAGCAACAGTTTGATATTGGGTAACAAGGAGATTGAATTGGATAAAAAATAGTTAAATATGGTAATTTTTAACCTACATTAGTATCGTTGAATATCGCCATTATCGAATTGCTCAATAAGTGTGAAATTTCCGATGTCGATATTTAAATGGTTGGGAACATCTCAGTTTTTACTCGTTACCAGGCTCTGCCTGGTAATGCAGGTTCGGAGGCTCTGCCTCCCTAATCATTTGCTCGTTACTCGTTACCAGTTCGAGGGAAAGTAACGCATATCCAGAAGCTTTGCCGACCTTTTCGGGTGCCGGAGTAGAGCCTGGAAGTTAATTCAGAAACGCCGGATTGCTATACAGTTCGCGCGTGCAAAACAATATTATCGTTTTCAATCTACCAGACATGATATTAATGTAAAATATCAAATAAAACAGTCTCAAATCTTAAATAAACTTACTGATGAAACAATTGATTTGGATAGCGCTATTTATTTTGGTTGCGCTGGCGGCTGTGGGTTGGGGTTCTGGTTCGTGGCAGCGGTTATCGGCAGTACCGGAAGTGTCGGTAGTGCGATCGACCGACACTTTCCCAAACCCGTCTCCCTCGCCGCTGATTGTTGAAAAAAATGCTGTAATCGCGCCCCAAATTGACCGATCTCGGTTATGGAAACACGTCGAAAATCTAGTAGGAGAACGTGATGGAGAAGGATCTCGCTCTTTTAGTAGAGACTACATTTCTCAACAATTGCAAACATCAGGATTTTTGCCAGAGTTGCAGCCGTTCGATCGCGGAATTAACGTCTTTGCTGAGAGAAAAGGTACTGACTCAAATGCAGGTAAAATTTTAGTTGCGGCACACTACGATACTGTACCGAAATCCCCAGGGGCTGACGACAATGCGACGGGAGTTGCAGTAGTTTTAGAAGTAGCAAGATTGCTTGGTTCTCGTCCCACTCCTCGGACATTACAAGTAGGGTTTTTTGACAGGGAAGAACTCGGACTTTTAGGCAGTTTAGCATTCACCCGTAGCGCGGCGCGGTTAAAAAATTTGCAGGCAGCGGTAGTTTTAGATATGGTTGGTTATGCCTGTCGCACGTCTGGGTGTCAGCAATATCCCGAAGGGTTGACGGCGCAACCTTTTCTAGAAGCATCGGGGGTAACATCTCCCGACAAAGGCGAGTTTATTGCTGTAGTTGGGGATGCGGAACATCCGCTGCTGTTGAAAACTTTTGCGGAGTCGGGAAACGCGGATTTGCCGCCAGTGGTGGCGCTGCCGGTTCCTCTGAAAGGGTTGCTGACTCCTGATGTTTTGCGAAGCGACCACGCTCCTTTCTGGTATAAAGGAATTGGTGCTGTGTTGGTGACGGATACTGCAAATTTGCGATCGCCCCACTACCACCAGCCTACTGATACACTAGCAACTATCGATCGACCTTTTTTCGCCGGTTCTGCTCAAATTGTGGTTAATGCCACAGCTAAATTATTAGAAATTCAATAATTGGTAATTGGCAATTGGCAATTGGTAATTAGTAATTAGGTAAAATGTTATTTTATTCTTCCTTCTTCCTTCTTCCGACTTCCATCGGAATGAAATCCGTTACATCCGTTACATCCCGTACATTGCTCGTTGCCGAACTTCCTTATTTTTAATGAATAACAAACAAAGCCTGCGACAGCATTTATTGCAATTAGACAATAGAAACTACAAAGCATACAAAGAAATTCAAAGCAGCTATAAATTTGATGAATTTACATTGATTATTGATTACGTACAGGGAGATCCCTTTGCCTCTCCCAGTAAATTTAGAGTCATAGTTCCGCCAGAAATTGCTCGAATTCCCCGCGAACTTTTTAAATCCCGCAGTCGAGAAATAGCCCTGCGAGATTACCTAACTCGCCAGTTTGACAAAGCCACATACAGCAATAGCAGCAAGCGCGGCACTGGCAAAAGCGGTTTGATTGCAGTGACTCGCTTCGGACAAGAAGTTTTAGAACGAACTGCCGCATTTATTATTTCCTCAACAGCATCAAATATCGCAGATTTAGGAGGAGTTGAACTGCGATTTATTATGGGACTTCCCGCAGGCGGACGCAGTATTTTAGGGCAACAAGCTGCTGAAATGCTGTGCGAAGATATCCCGCGAATTGTCAGCCAATCTCTGAAATATTCTAGCTTAAATGCAGCGGAATGTCGCCGTCACGTTGAAACCGTAGAAGATGCTGACTGGCTGCGGCAGCAGTTAGCTGAAAAACAATTAGTTGCGTTTGTTGCTGATGGTTCTATTTTGCCCCGCCGCAGCGGTGTTGACAATCGCCCTTTGTTAAATGATGCTGTGGCTTTTGTGTCGCCGCCTTCGTTAAAAGTTGAGTTTAATTGTCCGAATCGCGGTGAGATTTCCGGTATGGGTATTCCGGCTGGCATTACTTTGATTGTTGGGGGCGGCTATCACGGTAAGTCAACTTTACTCAGGGCGATTGAGTTGGGAGTTTACAACAAAATTCCGGGAGATGGTAGGGAATTTGTTGTGGCAAATCCGGCGGCGGTTAAAATTAGGGCGGAAGATGGCAGAAGTGTTGCCGGAGTGGATATTTCTCCTTTTATTTCTGGCTTGCCGCAAGGTAGAGATACGGCACAATTTTATACTGAAAATGCGAGCGGGAGCACGTCGCAAGCTGCTAATATTATTGAGGCTTTGGAAGTGGGGATAAGGAAGTTCGGCAACGGATTATGTAACGGATTTAACGGATGTCAGTCCGATGGAAGTCGGAAGAAGGAAGAAGGAAAAGGGAATGAGGAACAGGAGAGAAGGAAACAGGAACAGGATTTAGTGCCTGTTTTGTTGGTGGATGAGGATACGGCGGCGACAAATTTTATGATTCGCGATCGCCGAATGCAAGAACTCATCGCTAAGGATAAAGAACCAATTACGCCTTTTATCGATAAAGTCAAACAGTTGTATGCAGATTGTGGTGTATCGACTATTTTAGTTATGGGGGGAAGCGGCGATTATTTTGATGTGGCGGATACTGTGATTTCACTGGATAACTTTCAAGCATATAACGTGACGGAAAAAGCTAAAGAAATTGCTAAGAAATACTCTATTAGTCGCGCTGCTGAAGGGGGGGAAAGTTTTGGTGAGATTACTCAAAGAGTGCCGGTTCCCGCTAGTTTAGACCCTAGTCGGGGACGGCGAGATGTGCGGGTGAAGGTGCGGAATGTTGATGAATTGACTTTTGGAACTGAGGATGTTGATTTGGGTGCGATCGACCAAATTGTGGACAGCGGACAGTTAAGGGCGATCGCTGCGGCTATGGTTTATGCTAAGCAGCAATACATGGACGGGAAACGCACTTTGTCGGAAATCATTGATTTGGTGATGGCAGATATTGATGGGCGCGGGATGGATATTTTATCTTCTTTTCCTGAAGGGGATTTTGCGATGTTTCGACGCTTTGAATTAGCGGCGGCAATTAATCGGCTTCGCAGTTTGTCTGTTGTTGCCAAAAGGTGATAAGAGTTAAGAGGGCGGGCCCGCACCATCCACCGCCCCTACCAATAACCAATAACCAATAACCAATAACTAATAACTAATAACTAATAACTAACAACTACTGACTACTGACTTCCACCTTTTGATATGCTGAAAATGTTAGTGCAAAAACCGCTATTTAAATATGATAGGTAATATAGAACAAGCTACGGCTTTAAGCGATCGACCTTATTTAGTATTAACCAGTCAAGGACAAAGCATACAGTTAGAGTTAAAACAGCCGCAACACGTATTGGGGCGCGATCGCACTCGGGCTGATTTAGTCATTCCCGACCCCTGGCGCGCAGTTTCGGGCGTTCACGCTGTTTTGCGCCAAATTGGTCATAATTACTGGATTTACGACGGTGACAGTCAGCAGCCGAGCACTAATGGCTTATTTGTCGATCGCACTCGCATCACTCCCAATGACGGTTATTGTCTCAAAAACGGCATAGAAATTAAAATCTGTCTAGATCCAATAAATTAAGTTTTGCTGACTTATTTTAATCCGCTGGCGAATCAAGTTGCTGTGCCGAAAAAACAGTCAATTTCTCTTAGCAATCGGTCGGTTTTGTTGGGTCGCGCTCCAAACGCTTCGCTGCAATTAGATTCGCCGCTGGTCTGTGGGCGCTTACGGTTCTTTAGTTAATGTGAATGCAATGGTTCCCGCACCTACTACATTACCGAATGGTAGCATACTTCCTCAGCCCTTTGAGCCTAATTCTGTTTGCGATCCAACGTGGGATAATTTGAGTTTAAATAGGGGGATGTTGTGCGTGCATATTGTTGTTTATTTGATGTTGACTCTGTGGTTGCAGAAGCGGAAAGATATTTTATGAAATATTAGTTATTTGTTGGTTGTTAGTTGTAGAGTAATTGCTCAACTAGGGGAAAAAAGGGAGCCATGAAGAGAGAGGGCTTTTTGAATAGCTTGATAAGCAGTTAAGCCCTGCCTTTTACCAGTATTGACAACTGAACGAACCGCTGCAAATAAATCTC
>NZ_CAWPRX010000050.1:0-17951 GCF_963890365.1 Tychonema sp. LEGE 07196
GGGGAGAATGGGAGAGGGGGAGAATGGGAGAATGGGAGAGGGAGAGAATTGACCAATGACCAATGACCAATGACCAATGACCAATGACCAATGACCAATGACCAATGACCAATGACCAATGACCAATGACCAATGACTAATGACTAAATCCCAAAAAGAACTTGAATTCGTTTTCTGATTTTAATAAAAGGAGCTTGTTCTAGAGAATCACCATATAACAATCCCAAATCTCTCAAAGCTTGCTGGCGTTCCGACAATTTTTGAGCAATCTGATCTGCTAAATTCGGCTGTTCAATTAAAAGTTTTTGCAAGTCGTGGCGTTCTACCACAAACAAAATTGAATCTTCGCTAGTTTTAACAGTCGCCGTTCTCGGAGTTCCCAACAGCAAAGAAATTTCCCCAAAAAACTCGCCCTCGTGAAGCGTCGCAATATACTGATCTGTTTTTTGAGAAAGAACTTCTACAGCCCCGGAAAGAATAATATAAAAAGAATCGCCAGGGGCATTTTCTTTACAGACAATCTGTCCCGCTGGAAACATTTGTCGGTAGCCATATTCAATTAACTGTCGCAGTTCTAAATCCGTACACTGTTCAAAATAAGTAACTCGCCGCAACAAGTCTCGCAGAGTCCAATTATTAGGTGCTTTACCAGGGGTGATATGTTCAGAGATACTGGAATTAGATTTGAGTTCGGCTGAATTTTTAGTATTGTGCGGAACAACTTTTCCATTGGAATTATCGTCTTTGTTGTGGTGAAAAGCTTGAGTTAACTCGTGGGGATTTCGTAGCCATAAATCGTGCTGGGGAAAGGGAATTTCGATATGTCGGTGGCGCAATTCGTAATCTATTAAAAAATTGATTGCACTTATAATGGCATCGCTTTCCTGTGGCTGGTCAATCCAAACTAAAAGTTCAAAATTTAAAGCATTGTCTCCAAAACCGCTAAACCATACTTTAGGAGAAGGATGGGACAAGACATTCGATGCCATCCGCGCCGCCACTAATAGCGCTTCGGTAACTATTACTGGGTCAGTGCCGTAAGCCACGCCGACGGGGATGTGAAGGCGGCATTTTGGGTCTCTGTAACTCCAGTTAATAATGTTAGTTTCAACAAACCTGATGTTTGGGATAATTACAAATAGTCCATCAATTGTTTTAATGATTGTGGAGCGGATAGAAATATTTTCTACTGTTCCTAATAGGCGGTCAATTTCAATAAAGTCTCCGACTCTAATTTGCTGCTCGAATAGCAGGGTGATACCGCTAATAAAATTGCTGGCAAGATTTTGCAACCCGAAGCCGAAACCAATGCCCACTACGCCAGCTAAGACGGTGAGAGAAGTGAGGTTGATGCCGGCAGCTTGCAGAACGAAAATACAGCCGAGAGTTGCTAAAATATAGCTAATGATGGTGGCAATTGATTCTCGGCTGCCACGATCAAATCTCATCCGAACTAGGAGGCTGCGCTTGATTCCTTCGCTGACGATCCGAGCTACAATGAAGGCAAATATAGCTAAGATTATTATTTTGACGATCGCACTAACGGACAGATGAGTGTCGCCGATATAAAATAGCGGAGTGCCCATCGCAGCGGATAAATGTTGAAAAAAGCGATCGGCTCGTACAGTAATCCAATTCATGAAGATTTCGTCATTCGTAATTAGTTTTGCTCGCAACTGAACCGGAAACTGCTAGCTATTGCAGAGCTTAGGCGAAAAACTATAAATGGGGAGTTCCCTCTGTTGCAAAAAGTACGCGCAGCGCAGCTATCCCTCGCGGGGCCAATCGAAAATGGGATAACCCATCCGTTAGCAACGGATGAGGAGAAACTGTTTTGTAGCAGTAGCAGTATTTTCTGCATTTTCTGCCGGATATCTGTGTTGTGGCGCACAATAGGCCATGCTACTCTCGCGGCGACTGGTTGGCAATACCTCGAAAATTGGTATAAATTCAAGTAAAGCACCCTCAAGTAATCGAAAAATTCCCGTAAAAATTAGTTTATCCTTAAGAAGTCAGTTCTTTACAGAACTTAACAAGCTTATCCTAATTGACTTTTATGCAGTGCATCATCAATCGTCGAGCACAGTTTTCGGCGAGTCATCGTTACTGGCTACCGGAGTTGAGCGAAGCCGAGAACTTTGAGCGGTTTGGCCCAACAGCCCGCGCACCGGGACACGGACACAATTACGTTCTTTACGTTTCCATGATAGGAAAACTCGACGAGTACGGCATGGTGCTCAACCTGTCTGATGTGAAACACGTCATCAAGCGGGAAGTTACCAAGGATCTCGATTTTTCCTACCTTAACGAAGCGTGGCCGGAATTTGAGCAGACTCTGCCAACTACCGAAAACATAGCACGGCAAATTTGGTTGCGGCTAGCTCCTCATTTGCCTGTGAGCAAAATTCAATTGTTTGAACACCCGGAACTTTGGGCTGAATATTTAGGAAACGGAATGGAAGCTTATCTAACTCTGTCAACTCATTTTAGCGCCGCCCATCGGTTGGCTCGTCCCGATTTGAGCTTTGAAGAAAACTCGGAAATTTACGGCAAATGTGCTCGTCCTAACGGTCACGGTCACAACTATCATTTAGAAGTGACTGTGAAAGGAGAAATTGATCCGCGCACTGGCATGATTGCTGATTTGGGAGCTTTGCAAAAAGCTATTGACGATTATGTTGTGGAACCGTTCGATCATACTTTTTTAAATAAGGATATTGCTTATTTTGAGAAGGTTGTGCCGACGGCGGAAAATATTGCGGTTCGGATCGGGCAATTGTTGCGATCGCCCGTGAGGGAATTGGGCGCAGAGTTGCACAAGATTAAGCTGATTGAAAGTCCGAATAATAGCTGCGAAATTTTCGGTGCAGATTTAGATGCAGCGGATGTCGCGCGCCAACAACCGTCAGCGGTTTTAGCTGGGGTTTAGAGTTAAAAATCGGTTTTTTGGGGCGGTTTCACCCGGATTTGCGGCTAATTGTGCAGATTGGTGAAGCCGCCCCAACGATTAAATTGGACGATCGCATTTTTGGCAATTTACCGACAATTCGGGCGATCGCAGTTGGTTGGGGCGGGACAAGTTTATAGAACCCATTTGACATCTTTGAGTTTTTGGGTTGGGTGACGAGAAATATAGAGAGCAATTGGTTTCTGAGATTTACGCGGGCGAGAAACCGGGTTTCTACAAGTTTTTGGTTGGGTGACGAGAAATGTAGAAAGAAACCCGGTTTCTGAGATTTACGCAGAATAGATCTCAAATGGGTTCCATGGATATTTTGGTTGGGAAGTTAAAATTTTGGTGAAGGGGTGCATAAAAGGCTGTTGATGATTCCGAGGGCGATTTCAGCCGGATCGGATACCAGAATCAATTCTTTCACCGAAGTTGTACAGCTACCATTATTGGCACTTTTCCTGACAAGTCAAGCACAGCCCGTATTTTGGAGATAGTAGCATCATCGCCAGCATTCCTCATCTCAGTTATTGTAAATGCTGAGAATTTGAGGTCGATCGCTGACAAACAAGCACTAATTTCTCCTAGGTGAGTTGACGTTTATGCGAGTCTCAAATGTAGCTCTCTTGACTCTGGCCGCCCTCGCATCCCAGAATGTAACAGCTAATACCAGCGCCGCTCCTGCTGCACCTCCCACCTCTGGAGGGATACCGCAGGCCAGCAAATTTGTTGATGCCATAAATAATATCGCCTCCCGTCCGGCGGAGTCAATGAGCGCGCCGGAGACGATCGCCCACGAACAATTTTCCCCGCGAATTGCGGTAAAATCCCCTGCAGGTTTGCTAGTAGCCGCCGCCGGGCCGGAGTTATCTCCAGCAGTAAAAACCAAGGCGAATACTGCTGCTAAATCCGGCGATGAATTAACACAATCTTTACAAGAAACCTGGCTGGCTAAATTAATTGAAACCGGAGTTGAAAGCAATCCCCAAGTTCGCGACGCTTTCGATTTTCTCGCCCTGCGTAGTGACAGTAATGCTGAATCTGGATATGGTTTTAATAACACCATAGCTCTGCTGAATATTTTGCTAATTCTTGGTACTATCTTTCCACCGGCGACACTTGCCTTTTTTTGGATGTTCCGGCGGCTGGTAGTCAGACAGTTGGTTGCTGATGCCAATCAAAGATTGCAAGGAATCGGCGTGTTGGAATCAGAGCTAATCAATTCCAGTCAACTGACTCAAAAGTTGAGAGATGAATTAGAATCGCAACTGAGTGCAGCTAAACAATCCATTGATTTTTTAAGTAGAGAAACTGAACTTTCCAAATCTTCTGTCGAGCAAATTGAGACCCTCAAATCTCAATTTCTCATGCACCTGCAAGTTTTGCTAACAGAAGTTTACGATAAAAAATCTCAAATTGTTCAAGAAATCTCGCAAGTTCCCGCAGTTGTTGCCAAAGAAGCTGTCAAACTCGCTCCTCAACCGCAGTTAAACAATCCCCCAAATTCGGAAACAGCACCTGCTAGCGAAGCAAATATGATTGCTGATGATTACATCAAGCAAGGTGAAGGGCTTTATTTTCAAGGCAATTATGATGAGGCAGTAGTCTGCTTTGAAAAAGCTATTTTAATGAATAAGAATGTGGATGAGGCTTGGTATTGGCGCGGAAATGTGTTAATAAAATTGCAGCGCTATGAAGAAGCTCTCGCCTGTTACGACCAAGCAATATCGATGAAACCGGATTGTTGGGAAGCGTGGTATAATAAAGCGAATTTGCTGGCAAAATTGCAGAAGTACGAAGAGGCGATCGCCTGTTACGAGCGAGCAAGTGCCAGCGAGTCCCACAGATACGCCTGCTGGCACAGCATAGCAGCTTTGTTGGGTAAATTGCAGCATTACGAAGAAGCGATCGCCAGTTACGATCGCGCCCTCGCCATCAAAACAACCGACAGCGAAATCTGGCACAATCGAGGCGCGATGCTGGGCAAAATACAGCAAAACGCCGCAGCAGTTGATTCCTACGATCGCGCTCTTGCCCTCAATCCCAACAGATACGAAACTTGGTACAATCGAGGCAATGTGCTGTGGAGATTGCTCCGCTACATTGATGCTGTTGATTCTTACGATCGCGCTTTGGCCATCCGAGCCGACAAATACGAAGTTTGGTACAATAGAGGCGCAGTGCTCGGAAAAATGCAGCGCTATCAAGATGCGATCGCATCCTACGACAAAGCAATTGCGATTAAACCCCAGGATTTTGAAGCGTGGCACAACCGAGGTACAGTTTTCGAGAAACTCTCCCAATACTCCGAAGCAATTGCATCTTACTCCGAAGCAATTAAGCTTAATTCCGAGTGTTACGAAGCTTGGTTTGGTAAAGCCGAAGCCTTAGCAAAATTGCAGCGCCCAGAAGAAGCAGTTGCAGCTTACCAAAAGGCGATCGCGATTAAGCCTGAATCCTACGATGCTTGGCACCAAATGGGTACAGCTTTGTCAGAATTAAAGCGCTACGAGGAAGCAATGGCAGCTTACGATCGCGCGATCGCCATCAAGCCCGAAAATGCCGAAGCTTGGCGCGATCGAGGCGCAAGTGCCTCAGAATTCAAGCAGGATTGAGAAGGATTTGTTACGGGCAAAATAACAATTAAAACTAGCCACAATTCGATTAACTTTTCGGATATTTCTATCAATATTTAAAAGTATTGATATAGCCTTTCAAGCTCTCGTATAAGGCATAGGGCATCGGGCATCGGCCCGCGCAGGGCATCGGGCATCGGGCATCGGGCTATCCTCACTTTTGTGAGAACCGCTATACACCTAAATTCTACCAATTGAATAAATACTTGCCGATCGAGTTCAAGCCCCCTTAATAAGGGGTGGGTTCTATGTAGCAATTATTTTTCAAGATATTATTATACCGAATAATCTCTATATAAACGGTGGTAATATCTGATATCTTGTCGCGGACTAAAGTCCACACTACGAAACATTTTTGTTATGCTAATCGATCGCACTTGATCTTACATGATTTCCCCGGCTATTCCAAATGATATCAAATCCGGTAGCATCGGAATGATTCAGATATATATTCTCGGACTCTGTGTACTCTGTGTTCTAATAAGGTTAAATCACCTGACGATGCAAGCGGAAACGATATAAACCAGTTATTTCAAGTGATTTAGGATTGCTATAAATTTTAAAGAATCGTCCTGAAATCGGTTGAATCAATAGAAATATATAGGTTAGCTATTGGCACTCATAGCAATCCGCGATCGCCAGATTTTTTGCAGCAAACAAGTATTAATTTTGATCCTACTTTTTGGCAAACTTCGGGAACATTCATCGAACATTCTCCTTCTTCATTATTAACAGGACATCGCAGCGGAATACAGTTGCAAGAAATCGCAACCGCCTAAAATGTACGGAGAGATTACCGTATAGGGACAAACAGCAGACTAAATTTTGACATAAATGTCCGGTTTTTTTCTGCAAATCAGTTAATTTAACAACCGCAATCTGACCCTGAAGAATCTCTACAGGTGCTTCTACCAAAAGCAAAAAAAAAATTAACCTGTGGAGTTAAAAAAAATGGCAAATATAACAGGAACTCTCGGCCCCGATGTGATACCGGGCCTTTTACCAGACGGTCGCGTAATTAGCTTGGGAAACTTACTGAGCGACGATACCATCAGCGGCCTTGACGGCAATGATGCAATCAATGCACTAGACGGAAACGATCTACTTTTCGGCGGCCCCGGCAACGATTTTGTTAACGGCAATGAAGGTAACGACAGCGTTTTTGGTGGCAAAGACGACGACCAAGTTTACGGTGGTAAAGGCAACGACTTAGTTAGAGGCGACATCGGCAATGACAGCGTTTTTGGCAACGACGGCAACGACAGTATGTTCGGCGGCAAAGACAATGACACGATGTTCGGCGGGAAAGGCAACGACTTGATCCTAGGCGACCTCGGCGACGATGTACTTTACGGCGACCTCGGTTCTGATACCATGAGCGGCGGTGGTGGAAATGACATTTTTGCGATCGGGCGAGTCGGCGACGGCAGGCCCACAGCCACCACCGGCGGCCCCGGAGTCTCCGATGCCGACACGATTACCGACTTCCGAGTCGCCGGCAACGATGTCATCCAATTATTCGGCGGCCTGCAATTCAGCGATTTGCAGTTCATCGACGGCACCGGTTCCAACGGCATCAGCATCGGCAACACCCTGATTCGCGATACCGGCACCGGCGAGTATTTAGTCAACATCCAAGGTTTGACAGCAGCCCAACTGAGCGCCAACCCAGCTTGGTTCCAATCGGCTGGATTCCCGACACCAACCCCGACACCGACACCGACGCCGACTCCTGCACCGACACCGACGCCGGGAACGACTCCTGCAAGTGTCTTCAGCTTTAGCACAAATAATTACTCTACTCCCGAAGGCAGTGCCGCTACAGTCACAGTGATTCGCACGGGCAATACTTCCGCTCCTGGAAGCATTAGTTTTGGTACTGTTGACGGTTCAGCTTCTTCTCCTGCGGATTATAGCCCTACCACTGGTACGCTGAATTTTGCGGGTGGACAAACCAGCGCGACTTTCACTATCCCAACTGTGGCTGATGCCATTAGCGAAGGCGCAGAGACGGTGAATGTATTTCTGAACAACGGTAATGTAGGCAGTCTCAATCCAGCCACGGTGACGATTTTTGATGGTGGAACCGGCCCGGCTCCGACTCCGACTCCGATTACAACTCCAACGCCTGCGAGTATTTTCCAGTTCAGCCAGCAGAGTTACAGCGTCAACGAAGGCGGCCAGGCTACGATTACAGTTACTCGTACCGATGGCACTGGTGCAGCAACAATTAACTACGCCACTGTTGACGGTTCGGCAATTTCTAGCGGGACTGCACCTGATTACAGTGTGGCGGCTGGTTCGCTGAATTTTGCTCCGGGGCAAAATAGCGCTAGTTTCACGATTTCGGCTCTGAGCGACATGATGCTGGAATCGCCGGAAACGGTGAATTTGGTGCTCAGCGGCGGTAATGTGGGCAGCAATCCATCAATCTTGACGATTCTGGATGTGCCCCCTGTCCCGACTCCAACACCGACTCCGACTCCTTTTCCAACCCCGACTCCTTTTCCGACTCCGACTCCTGGAACCGCAACAGCAACCGAGTTTGTTTTTAGTGCGGCTACTTTCAGCACCAAGGAATCATCTGGCTTTGCTACGGTGACGGTGAATCGTGTCGGCCCTAGTACGGCTCCGGCAAGCATTAGCTACGGTACTCTTGACGGCACTGCATTATCTACTGGGAGTGCAGTTGATTACTCCTCTGCTTCTGGTGTACTAAACTTTGGCCCTGGGGAAACTTCCAAGACGTTCAACATCTTTGTTAATCCTGATAGTGTGCCTGAAATGACTGAGACTGTTAACCTATTTCTCAACAACGGCCCAGTCGGTACTCCCTCAACAGCAAGGCTAGATATTCTTGACGGCAGTGCAGGTGCGTCTGGCAATGTCTTCGAGTATAGTGCGTCTAATTACGGCCCTATCGGCACTCAGGGCGGTGGTACAACCGTTACAGTTACCCGTTCAAGTGGCTTAGGTGCAGCATCAGTTGACTATATTCTTCTTGCGGGTACTCCCGGCAGTGGGCCTGCACCTGTATTTGGTACGGACTATGCGCTTACTCCAGGCGGCCCAACTGGCGGCACCCTGTCCTTCACCGATGGCCAACTCAGTCAAACCTTTACGGTTCAAGACAACGCATTTACTACCAATGATGGAACTGTGCGTTTAGGTCTTGCGAACCCGACTGCTGGCTACAGTTTTGGTTCCACAGCAGCAACAAGCATCACCCTGATCTAAGGCTGTTAGTAGGGCGAGCAATTCTTGCTCTACTAATATGTTTCTTTGGTACAGTCAAACCCTTTGTGTTTAAGGTTTGTTTTGTAAATTTTTCCTCTTTTTTCCGCTCCGTTTGGGGCGGTTTTTTTTATGATAAATTTAGAGAAGCTGCAAATAAGGAGAATAGTTATGTCTGTTGAAATAAAAAGACGGCTATTTACAGTCCAAGAATATCACTTGATGAATGAGTGTGGTGTTTTTGGTGAAGATGAACGAGTCGAACTCATAGAAGGAGAAATTATCCAAATGGCAGCAATTGGTAGGCGTCACGCCGCCCGTGCCGATCGCCTTGCAGAGTTTTTTGGCGATCGGGTGCGAAAACTTGCTATTATCCGGGTGCAAAATCCGATTAGCCTTGGATCGGGATCTGAGCCTCAACCTGATATTGCTTTAGTACAACGTCGCGCTGATTTTTACGAAGAATCGCTGCCAAATAGCGAGGATATTTTGCTGTTGGTAGAGGTAGCAGATAGCACGGTTAATTACGATCGCGATGTGAAAGTACCTAATTATTCACGTTCTGGGATTCAGGAAGTTTGGTTGTGGGATTTAGAGGTTAATTGTTTAGAAGTTTACCGCAATCCGACGGCAAATGGCTATATTTCAGTGCAAAAGTTTGAGCGGGGAGAAACGGTTTCGCCCTTGGCTTTTCCCGACTTTGTAGTGAGTATTGATAGAATACTCGGTTAGGGGGATGAGCTAATATTAGTTGGAAGATGACTGGTAACAAAACTCAGCTTGAATTGACTGCGAAAAAAGGAGGAAATTTATGTCTGTTCAGATCCAAAGACGGCTATTTACAGTCCAAGAATACCACCTGATGAATGAGGCTGGTGTTTTTGGTGAAGATGACCGAGTAGAACTCATAGAAGGAGAAATTATCCAAATGGCAGCAATTGGTACTCGTCACGCAAGTTCGGTTAAGCGTCTCACCAGGCGCTTCAGCCTCATTCCAGAAGATCGGGTGACTCTGGGTGTTCAAGATCCAATTCAGTTGACAGAAAAAACCGAACCTCAGCCAGATGTGGTATTGCTGCAACCTCGTGCTGATTACTACGAAACAGCGCATCCAATGCCATCGGAAGTATTGCTGTTAGTTGAGGTTTCCGATAGTACAGTTGATTACGATCGCGATGTGAAAGTACCTAATTATTCACGTTCTGGGATTCAGGAAGTTTGGTTGTGGGATTTAGAGGTTAATTGTTTAGAAGTTTACCGCAATCCGACGGCAAATGGCTATATTTCAGTGCAAAAGTTTGAGCGGGGAGAAACGGTTTCGCCCTTGGGTTTTCCCGACTTTGTAGTGAGTATTGATGGGATTTTGGGTTAGGGTAATTTTTTGAGATTTAAACTTAGACATTTTTTATATTCCGAATTTCCCATCCCCAATTTGCAAAAACTTAAACTCGATATACAATAAATTTAACTCCTCAAATCAGCGCAAGTTTTATGACTGTTGCTAAACCATTTGAATTGGAAGTCACGCATCTCCCAGACCACACTGAATTGCCAGATTCTGACGGTACTTTTGTGAAGAATTTTCAAGAACTGCCTCAAAGCATTATTCTCACTGATTCGCTGCGACCAATATTGCAACAGCTTCACCCTGACGGACGCTACCGCATCGGTCAAGATTGCGGGATTTATTGGCGTTTGACTGATCCTCCCGAACGAGGTGCCGAAGCGCCAGATTGGTTTTATGTGCCGAATGTACCGCCGCTGTTAAATGGTGAGGTGAGGCGTTCTTATGTATTGTGGAAAGAATACGTTGCACCTTTAATTGTACTGGAATTTGTGTCGGGAAACGGTTCGGAAGAACGAGATAGAACGCCACCGCCCGATCCCGGTCAATCACAACAACAAAAAGTTGGCAAATTTTGGGTTTACGAACAGGCGATCCGCGTACCTTTTTACGGGATTTATGAAGTTAAAAAAGCGTCGGTAGAAATGTATCATTTAGAAGACAACTGCTATCAGCGCATGAGTGCAAACGATCGCGGTCGCTATCGGATTCCACAACTGGGAGTTGAACTGGGAATTTGGCAAGGGGAATATGATGAGATGAATTTGCCTTGGTTGCGCTGGTGGGATAGTGAAGGAAATTTGCTGTTAATAGGTGAGGAACGTGCGAAACAAGAAAGCCTCCGCGCCCAACAAGAAAGCCTCCGCGCCCAACAAGAAAGCCTTCGCGCCCAACAAGAAAGCCTCCGCGCCCAACAAGAAAGCCTTCGCGCGGAGGAAGAAAAACAACGCGCCGATCGCCTTGCAGAAAAATTGCGCCAAATGGGGATTAATCCTGATGAGGTTTGAGTGTTTTTAGGTTGTTAAATTGGGTGGGATCGCGCTTTTTTCACAGCAGGAATATCAGAAGTCGGGAAAGGGCGATCGCAAACCTCATCTATCTCTCAATATTAAGATTTCCTTAGTTGCTGCCGTCGCGCCCAGAAATCGGTGATACAATCAACAGCTTAGCTAGGGGTGCCCGAAAGTCCGGGCTGAGAAAACACCCTTAGAACCTGAGTCTGGGTAATACCAGCGGAGGGAAGCTGTTTATCAAGGAAATAAGAATATGCGTACCGAATGGATCGCGAAGCGTCAGGGACACAGCAATGTATCTCAAATGCACTACGCCCGTCAAGGTGTGATCACTGAGGAAATGGATTATGTTGCTAAGCGAGAAAATCTCCCAGCAGAACTGATCCGCGCCGAAGTAGCGCGGGGACGGATGATTATTCCGGCTAACATCAATCACCCGAATTTGGAGCCAATGGCGATCGGCATTGCCTCTAAATGCAAAGTCAATGCTAATATCGGCGCATCTCCCAACTCTTCCAACATGGAAGAAGAAGTTGACAAGCTTAAACTAGCAGTTAAATACGGCGCTGATACCGTGATGGATTTGTCCACCGGCGGCGGTAATTTGGATGAAATTCGCACTACAATCATCAATGCTTCGCCGGTACCAATCGGTACTGTACCAATTTACCAAGCTCTAGAAAGCGTGCACGGTAATATGGAAAGTCTGACGGCGAATGACTTCCTGCACATCATTGACAAACATGCTCAACAAGGTGTTGATTACCAAACTATTCACGCCGGAATTCTGATCGAACATTTGCCTTTAGTCAGAAATCGGATTACTGGGATTGTCTCTCGCGGCGGTGGCATTTTGGCACGGTGGATGCTGCACCACCACAAACAAAATCCTCTCTACACTCACTTTAACGACATCATTGAAATCTTCAAAAAATACGATGTTTCGTTTAGTTTGGGAGATTCTCTGCGCCCCGGTTGCACTCACGATGCGTCGGATGAAGCTCAATTAGCCGAACTCAAAACTTTGGGGCAATTAACTCGCAAAGCTTGGGAACATGACGTGCAGGTAATGGTGGAAGGCCCTGGCCACGTTCCTATGGATCAAATTGAGTTTAATGTCAAGAAACAAATGGAGGAATGCTCGGAAGCACCTTTCTATGTTTTGGGGCCGTTGGTGACAGATATTGCGCCAGGTTACGACCACATTACTTCGGCAATTGGGGCGGCGATGGCTGGTTGGTACGGTACTGCTATGCTGTGCTACGTGACACCGAAGGAACACTTGGGATTGCCGAATGCTGAGGATGTCAGAAACGGGCTGATTGCTTACAAAATTGCGGCTCACGCTGCAGATATTGCACGGGGCCGTCCGGGTGCGCGCGATCGCGACGACGAACTCTCGAAAGCGCGTTACAATTTCGATTGGAACCGTCAATTTGAGCTGTCATTAGATCCAGAACGAGCAAAGGAATATCACGACGAAACTTTGCCGGCGGATATCTACAAAACTGCCGAATTCTGTTCGATGTGCGGGCCTAAATTCTGTCCGATGCAGACGAAAGTTGATGCTGATGCTTTGACTGAATTGGAGAAGTTTCTTGCTAAGGAACCTGTAGCGCTAAGCTAATTGGATTAATTCGTAGGGTGGGCAATGCCCACCTTACTTAATCGTAAAGCTGTTGCAAATTTATATTTTTGCTAACTTATTACTTTTAGGTTCATCGTCAGTTATGTTTAATGAAAACAAACCAAAAATTGCTGGTAATTTTCCGATTATTGCTTCGTTAGCCGAATATTTTGAGCGAAATTTAGTTGTTATAGATGTTGGCTGTAGATGGGGATTTGCTGATGTTTGGTCTCTTTTTGGTTCTCATGTCACCTTAATAGGATTTGATCCAGATCCTGCCGAATGTGAGCGATTGAAGAGTACCTATCAAGGCTCTTCTGATGTGAATTTTGTTGCTAAGGCATTGGGAGAATCCGAGGGGAAACTGCCACTTTTTCTCACCGCTGAACCAGCTTGTAGTTCTTTATACAAACCTGACTCATCACTTACAAGCTCTATGCCTCATCTAGCTTGTGCAAAATTGGTTGGCGAAACAGAGGTTGATTTAACGACATTGGATACCTGGGCTTCGTCTACTGGTGTCAATGAAGTGGACTTCCTTAAACTTGATACTCAAGGATCGGAATTGGGAGTTTTAGAGGGGGCTGAAAATTGCTTACAGTCCATACGCGCTTTACAAATTGAAGTAGAATTTAACCCTATTTATTTGGGTCAGCCTCTTTTCAGTGATATCGACTCTTTTCTGCGTAAGCGAGGCTTCGTTCTGTGGCGACTAACAAATCTTTGTCACTATAGCAGTTTACCAGAAGCCTCAGCATTCAAACATAAAGACGTACAAATTTTCGACGGGCGCATCGTTCCCATTTCAGCACAGGGAGGGCAACTTTTTTGGGGAGAGGCTTACTATGTCCGAAAAGAAATAGCTTATTCAGAAGAAACCAGTGATTGGCAAGCTTGCCTCCGCGATGGCGCTATAATTAGCACTTTGGGATTTCGTGACCTTGCCGGAGCTAGACTGCAACAAGCACTACACCATGCACCCTCAAATATTGTTCCTGCAATCAACCGAGTATTAACAAAATATTACTCACCATTGGTATAATGTGTAGTTAGTATGCTGGGCAAGGCCCGCCTTACTTAAGGTTATATTAAAAGGAGTTTCCGAAAATGAGAATTGCGATGTTCCGTTGCAGGTACTTTTTTGTTACCAAGGAATCCAGAATTTTAGCGAGATTGGGATGAGCAAAAAAAGTAACTATTTGCTCTTTAGTTAATAGCTTGCCATCTGGGTCATGACCAAATTTTTTATTTCGCCTTTTCCATATAAAACTCTTCATCAACTCAATTCTGTCTAAACTGCACTCGCCTCGCAAACCCAGTTCCCAATAATGAATCGAATTGCCACCGCAATAGTCAATTAGTCGCCTACCTGTACTGGTAAACTAACTGAACGTCGGGATTGATTTCGCTGCTTAAGAGGCATTCCGTTTCCAGATTCAAGGAACGAGCGGCGGATTCAAACGCTAATCTCATGCCGCCTATTCCTGAGAATAAGTCAATAAAACGGACTTTTTTCATGGCCATTAAGCCGGCTGTAAAAACTCAGCTTTGACTGAGTTGGAGAAGTTTCTTGCTAAGGAACCTGTAGCGCTAAGCTAATTTCGATCGGGTGGGCGGATTGTTTCGCCCGCCCTTGGCCATTCAAAAGCAGCGATGTAAGGGAGGTAGAGCCTCCGAATCTGCATTACCAAGCTCTTCCTGCTAACGAGGAGAGAGGAGACAATTTAAAGATTGATAAGCTGAGCTTGGTCTGGTAGCAACGGATTATCGTAAGTAATAGTATAAATTTATACTTATAAAGCTTTTTTTTTAAGTATAACCAAAAAAGCTGAAATCAAAGATGGGCTTTTTGAAAGTAGAGAAATCCGAAGTATTTCCGCACAGAAAATACGGGTTATACGGACTTATGATGTGCTATTTAAGTCTTCGAGAACGATCGCCCCAATCATCCCCCCAACCATCGATAGCTCGGAAAAACACCGTGCTGCAGTCAATGATTTTGGCACTCTTATATTGTGCGCCACGCCAGGATTTTGTTTCGCTGTTTGATTTTTCCGTGTCGCCCGGTTCCCACTATCGACTAGATACCAATTGCACCCGGCCGGCATCCATTTCATCCATTAATAACTCTAAAGCCTCATAATCAATATCCGAGATGTACCCCAAACGGGTGAGCTCGTAGTTGATTTCGTTTTCAATGTCAGGCGTCAACTGCTTAATGTAGAGGGCTTTTTCTACCAGATGACGAATAGCATAAGTTGCTTGCATATTAGCTCTGAGAACTCCATACACTCTAATCTTACTATTAACAGTCGATCGCGCGCGCGATCTAAATCACCACTAATAAGTGATTTAAATTACATTGATTGGTTTAACTTAACAGCTAGCACAAAGTCGATCGCCATTTTTAGAGTTGCCAAGACTTGCGATTGCTAGCATCAATAAAAAACAGTATAGCAGCTTACGTTTCCTCTCCCAATCCTGCGTAATTTTGCATAAATAAGAGTAAATAAATAAAAATTAAGTAAAATTAGTGAAAACAGCTTGTCGGTTTCCCTCAGAGCAAGTTAGGCTCAAGGTATAAAATAGATTTAGACTGACAACCAGATAACACCATAGTAGACAATACACAGAAACCATAGGTTGAAAATATGCAAACACTTCTTGCTCCGAAACCAATTACAGTGATTCAACCCTTATACCACCTGAATGCAGCTACCTCCGTAGAATTCGGACAGCAAGTAACAACAGCAATTGAGACTGAGGGAATTGTGGCGGTACTCGTAGATTTGGGCGCAGTAACATTTATTGATAGTGCTGGTTTGATAGCATTGGTTTCCGGCTTAAAGCAGGCAAAAAAAATGGGGCGTAGGTTTAGTATTTGCTCAGTTTGCACCCAGATTAGGATGGTTCTGGAACTCAGTCAACTCGATCGAGTTTTTGAGATATTTGAAAGCGTCGAAAGTTTTGAAGCGGCCAACTCCCGCGCCCCCAATCACTGGTAGAATCCGGCTAGAGGTCAAAAGCAGCAACAAAACACAACAAATTGAGTGAAATGCCCGAAAATACAGCAGACTGTCGCTGGCGTGTTGGGCGATTTTAAGGTAGGCTGCTTAGGAGTCGCAAATATAATAGCGAGTCGAGCCGTGCCAGTAAAAATCGAAGAATTACTTACAGCAGAAATCAATCAGCCTGCTCGTTATCTGGGTAACGAGTTGGGGGCGGCGCGCCAGCCTTGGGATGCAGCTCGCGTGCGCTGGGTGCTAACTTATCCAGAAGTGTATGAAGTTGGTGCTTCCAATCTGGGACACATCATCCTTTACAATATTTTGAACGCTTTGCCGAGGCAGTTGTGCGATCGCGCTTATTTGCCCGCACCAGACTTGGCAGCAAAACTGCGATCCTCTCCGAGGGCTGCGCTAACGACCAAAACTCCCTTGTTTGCAGTAGAATCAAGGCGATCGCTCACAGAATTTGATATTCTAGGCTTCAGCCTCAGCTACGAACTCGGAGCCACAAACATTCTGGAAATGCTGGAACTTGCCGGCATTCCCCTAACTTGGAAAGAAAGAGCGACAAATCCTCAAAATGGTGGCGATTGGCCGCTGATTTTTGCTGGCGGACAAACCGCAACATCCAATCCCGAACCCTACGCTGACTTTTTTGACTTCATCGCCTTGGGAGATGGAGAAGAATTGCTTCCAGAAATCAGCTTGGTTTTGGCAGAAGGTAAAACTAATAATTTGAGCCGAGAAGCGCTGTTGCTGGATTTAGCGCAAATTCCCGGCGTTTATGTCCCGCAATTCTACGATATGGCGGCAGACGGTTCGGTTCATCCCAACCGCCCGCAAGTTCCCCATCGAATTTTGCGCCGAGTCGCGACTCCGATACCAGCTTATTCGATCGGCCTAGTGCCCTACGTGCAGACAGTACACGACAGACTGACAGTCGAAATCCGCCGGGGATGCACCCGCGGCTGTCGCTTCTGTCAGCCGGGAATGCTGACTCGCCCCGCGCGCGATGTCGAACCGCAGCAAGTCGTAGAGGCGATCGAACAAGGGATGAAAGCCACCGGGCACAGCGAATTTTCCCTGCTTTCCCTCAGTTGTTCCGACTATCTGGCACTCCCAGCAGTCGGGATGGAAATCAAAAATCGCCTGAAAGATAAAAATATTTCTCTGTCTCTTCCCAGCCAGCGGGTTGACAGATTTGACGATAATATTGCCGACATTCTCGGCGGCACGCGACAAGGCGGTTTGACTTTTGCCCCGGAAGCTGGTACGCAGCGGATGCGCGACATCATTAACAAAGGCTTGACAAACGAAGAATTGCTCCGGGGCGTGAAAACTGCGGTCGATCGCGGTTGGGACAAAATCAAGCTGTATTTTATGATCGGTTTGCCCGGAGAAACAGATTTTGATGTGCTGGGAATCGCCGAAACAGTCCGCTGGCTGCAAAGGGAATGCAGGCTGAATGGCCGGCGGCCACTGAATTTTAATTTGACAATTTCTAATTTTACGCCTAAGCCTCACACTCCTTTTCAGTGGCACTCGGTTTCGACTGCTGAGTTTTCTCGCAAGCAAAAACTCCTGAAGGGAGAATTTAAAGCGATGAGAAATCTTAAGGTGAATTATACTGATGTGCGGCTTTCGGCAATGGAGGATTTTGTCGGACGGGGCGATCGGCGTTTGGGCCCTGTAGTCCGCCGCGCTTGGGAACTTGGCGCTGGTATGGATGCTTGGTGGGAAAGTTTGGATAAAGCTTACCAAGCTTGGACTCAGGCGATAGATGAATCTGACCTTACTTGGAAATACCGCCAAGTTGAAAGCGGCGAATGGAATCTTTTTGAGGAGAAGGAAGAGGAGAAGGAAGAAGGAAGTTCGGCAACGAGCAATGTACGGGATGTAACGGATGTAACGGATGTAACAGATGTAAGTCCGTCGGAAGAAGGAAGAGGGGAGAAGGAAGAAGGAAGTACGTCCGCTTCTTTTGTAGCGGATGTAACGGATGTAACGGATGTAAGTTCGTCGGAAGAAGGAAGAAGGAAGAAGGAAGAAGGAAGTACGTCCGCTTCTTTTGTAGCGGATTTAACGGATGCTACCGGGAGAAGGGAAAAGTCCGAGGGTATATTTTCCCAGTCTCCCCC
>NZ_CAWPRX010000051.1:0-17873 GCF_963890365.1 Tychonema sp. LEGE 07196
ACTTTATCTATAGCACATATGAAAGAAAAATGGTATAAGTGTGTAATATCAAATTCGGTTGTATCAGAATGATAACTAATAGGTGGTAAGATCCAATGAACCGCGAAGACGCTAAAAACGCGAAGTCAGAGAAATCAGAAGATGTACGTCTTTTTTACGCGCTATCAGAGTCTTCGCGGTTTAATCGTTCCGATGCTACCAAATTTGATATAAAACCATTTTTTAGTAAGTCCTGAATTAGTTCAATTCCGGTTTTTTGGGTAGGTTCAATTCCCTGCATTTAAGCGCAGCCAAATCGTAAGCATTTTGGTAATCTTTACCGCCTAACATGACATCGCCGTAATATTCATAGGGTTGATTTCCGTAAACCGGTAGCGGGTCATCTTCTGGATAATCTTCTTTTGATTCATCTAAAATTGCTTTGAGCTTCTTAACGCTCCATCGCTGGGCTGGGAAGTAATGAATGTCTTGAGCGCTGAAGCCGAGATGCGGAAAAGTTGGGTCAACAATTCGCTCGTTGAGTTCAATCCAGCTATACTCGATGGGTTTGTAAGGTGATCCGGGTGCAGCTAAAAATCCTTGGACGTAAACTGCGCCTTCGGTGGTTAATGCTGCTTTGGAAGCGTTATCAAAGCAGTTTTTGCGGTTGCTTTTGATGCGAGTGGCGATTTCTATAGAAAGCGTCTCATCTAATAGTTCGGTCATAATCCCTTGTAGTTACGTGCGACTAAATTGTAGCAAGTCAGAGCTCCGAACACAAAGAACGATCGCGAGCATCTCAGTTTTGCAAAAAGCATTTTTTTATTGAGCGTGCGATCGCCTCTATCGCGTATTGTACAACTCGCGAACTCGCGACAGCTCGCACAAATTCAAAACTGAGATCGCCCCTATCGCCCTCCCAACGGATAAAAAGATGGGACTCGCCGAATGTTTGAGAGTGCGATCGAGTTACAGTTTTGCCCCTAAACAGTGGCGATTTGTGGCGCTGGTGGCACGTTTCACAGTTTTTTATGCAAACAAGTCAGAATTGTGATAAGGTGATGGATGTGCAAAAATCGGTTCCAACGAAAAGCAACCGTTGGAAGAAACGGGGAAAGTCCGGCGTAAATCCGGCGCTGTCCCGCAACTGTGATGAGATTATAGAGTCTCTCAGTCAGAAGGCCCGCCGATCGCAAACCTGTTCTTTTTCGTCTACGAGGCATAGATGATGGTTTATTCAGCTTTCTCAAAATTGATCTATTATGGCGATCGATCTATTGACTTAGAACGATATTAATTGAATTTCACCGATCCCTGATAGATTTTAGTCGGTAATAGTTTCTGCGTAACTGTGAATAAAAGGCGATCGTCCATCGCTAACTATTTCCGTGTAGTCTGTCGTTACTCTACGGTAAAATCATCATACTTTGTAACTGTTTGAACTCAGCCTCAGTATATTTTTGCTGTCAATTTTCACAAATTTAATCATTGAAGTAAGTGGAGTTATGACGATTATAGCTGAGACATTGAGATATCCTCAGATTGGTAAAAACCTGGAAGTTAAGAAAGCCCTGGAAGCATTTGCGAGTGGGAAATTAGAGACAGATGCTTTATTTCAGACTTTTCCCTCGCTGAAAATTCTGGTGAAATATGCTAAAGTGCTGGGGGATCGAACCAATGCGAGTTGAAGATAACAAGCGACAAGGTAGCTTTGGTTATTGGCAGAATCAGTTCATCCACCAAAATATGCTGACAATTGGATACACAGCTTGGAATGGATTTTTAACCGTTGGTCGAGGTATGGCAGTTTGTGATGTCGATCTACCTGTCAATGCACCTGTAAATTGGCAGACTGATACAATTCCGCATTACTTGCAATTCATTACTGAATTATCAGTAACAGACTATCTACGACGACTCGAATTAGAGCCATCCGCAATTTCAAATTTGCTTCAAATCATTGCCACCTACAATCCCACCCAAGAAATTATTATCCTACTAACAGGTGACGGTCAAATAGAAATCGATTTGCTGCAACGGTTGGCGATTTCTCCGGTTGATTGTTATGACCAACTACGTCAGCGTTGGGGTGAATTTCAACTGTACGATACAAGCCAAATGAGAAGACAATGAACTCAATACGATCGGTAGGTTTATTAAATATGGGTTGAAAGCAAACTGCCATCAACTTATTTTCACAATGGCAAAATATCCACATTATAATTGTCAGATTTGCACTTATCCACACTACAAACACACTCAATGAAAAGCGCGATCAAAAAGTCGGATTTTGTGCTATATCCTTACATGAAGAGCAACAACTTCAAAGCTACTTGGCAAATCTTCAATACAGTAATTCCCTATACATTTTTATGGTTTTTAGCATTTAAAGCTGCTGCAATTTCTGTATGGCTTCTACCACCGATAATCGTATTAATGACACTTTTTTCGGGCCGTTGTTTCTCTTTGATGCACGACTGCGGACACTATTCTCTGTTTAGTTCCAAAAAAGTCAATCGCACCGTGGGTTTTCTGCTAGGTATCATCAATGCAATTCCTCAGTACCCCTGGTCGAGGGGACACGCTTATCACCACAAACACAATGGTAATTGGGATATGTACCGAGGCCCTTCGGCGTTGATATCCACCGAACAATTTGCGGCGCTAAGTCCATTTGGTCAAAAGATGTATCAGTTACTCAGACATCCATTGATGCTGTTTCCTGGTGGTTTTTTCTATCTAATTATTAAGCCCAGATTAGCGCTGATCTTGGGAATTAGTGGTTTTATAGGACATATGTTTGCTTGTCTCAATAAAGATTTTGGTATGGGTTTATCTGCAATCATTGCTTCTTATAAATCCAAACATTGGTATACTACGGCTGAATTTTGGGATTTACTATTCAACAATATTTGTGTGGTTGGTAGCTGGATTTATCTCGGCAACTTACTTGGGGTTGGCTTTTTCTGGAGTGTTTACTCAATTGTCATGACCTGTTCGGCAGCGATATTTATCTGTATTTTCTTTGTCCAGCATAATTTTGAGGGTTCCTATGCTCATAAAACAGAGGGTTGGGACTATCTTATGGGCGCGATTGAAGGCAGTAGTTACCTAAAATTACCAACTATTCTCAACTGGTTTTCGGCTGATATTGCTTACCACAATATTCATCATCTGTCTGAGCGTATCCCCAATTACAATCTTCGGGCGTGTCACAATGCTAATATTCACCTGCTTGGTAATTCCAGAATTCTGACAATTCGGGAGATACCTGATTGTTTCAAGTTCATTCTTTGGGATGCTGATTCCGATAGTCTGCAATCGATCGCATTATTCAAACAAGAAAATCTCTTCAGCCCTGTAGCTAATTAAAATCGGATCGCAATGAATTTGGGGGCTGGTTTATTGCCCAAATCCTAGGATTAGCGGTGCAGTTAGTGAGAGCAATTTCAACTGGGACTTTCCTAATTAATTAGGTGAGTTCCCGCTATTTTAGGGTGCGTCAGCCTCTCGAAATCTTTGGGATAATTCTCAAAAATCAGGAGGCTGACGCACCCTACTATAATTTGAATATGAGTTAGCTCATAGACAGATTTGGGAGAATCTGGCAAGCTGAGGGTAAGCTTAAATAGGAGTTCAAGTCAATGACCGATACTACTCTCAATTTTAAGACTGCGCCGGGCCATGTAGTGCTGGCTGCGGCTGGTAAGACAATGCTGAGACCGGGGGGAAAAGCTGCTACAGAAATGTTATTAGAATTGGCGGATTTTAAACCTGGGGATACTGTTTTGGAGTTGGCGGCGAGTTTTGGATATAGCTCGATCGCCCTTGCAGAACGTTTTGGTGTAAAAGTAGTGGGAGTTGAAAAAAATCCCGACAGTGTGGCGCGCGCACGTGCTAACGTTGCAGCAGCGGGTTTGAGCGATCGAGTGGAAATTGTCGAAGGAGATATTTTGCACTTGGATCGGATTACCCAAGAGTTTGATTGGGTGTTGGCTGAAGCTATCCTGACGATGCAGTCGCCGTCGGGGAAAGCAAAGATTTTATCAGGAATTGGCGCTCGGCTAAAACCGGGTGGCAAGTTTCTCTCTCACGAACTTTTAGCCAAAAACCGAGAATCAGAAATTCACAAAGCTTTATCGGAAGTGATTCGAGTTAATTCAACACCTTTGTCTGAGTCAGGCTGGATTACTCTTTGTCAAAACGCGGGTTTGCAAGTAGAAAAGTATCAAACCGGGGGGATGGGACTTCTTAACTTGCGGCGAATGCTTAATGACGAAGGCTTTGTGGGTACTGTGCGGATTGTGTGGAATGTTTTAAGCCGATCGCAAATTCGCGATCGCATCTTAGCAATGCGTCGAGTTTTCCAGAAGTACCAACAGGATTTAGGCTACATCATCATCTGTGCTCAAAAACAATCTTAACAAAGTAAAAAGTTATGACTGCTACCATTTTACCGCTACAATCTTCATCAATCCAACTGAGAGACACAATCGAATATCCCGCCACCGGAGTGCTGACTAAAATTTTAGTCAAAGACAATAATTGTCAGCATACTTTACTTTGTTTGGCAGCAGGTTCAGACATTTCAGAACACCATTCAGCGCGGAATGCCACAATAAATGTAGTGGCAGGAAAAGGAGTTTTGACCCTCGAAGGTAAGGATATAGTGTTGGAACCGGGAGTATTTGTATTCATGCCCGCACGAGCGCCCCACGCTTTGAAAGCTGAAGAAAATCTAGCGTTTGTTTTGACATTTTCCGAAACCCACTAATACCAACATCAAATTTTGATGTATATCAAAACGTTCGCAGTCAGGACGACCGTCCGCAAAAAACCGAAAAATCCAATTCCTGACTATAGCGGTTCTCAAGCGTGGTGAGGATAGCCCAATCCCTCCGCAACGCTAGAGCCCAATGACCTGTTTGCCCAATGCCCAATCCCTCCGCAACGCTAGAGCCCAATGACCTGTTTGCCCAATGCCCAATCCCTCCGCAACGCTAGAGCCCAATGCCCAATCCCAGATAGTACCTCATCTTTCTGAAAAAGGCTGTACAAACCTTTAATCTATTTCATCTCCAGAGGCAATATCCTCCAATTTCTGCCAATCTAAAACAGTAATTTTACCGCCTCTACTGTAGGATACAAACGGCTTAAGTTTCTTAAACAACCGCACGCATTCTTCATAGGTGATGCCAATGCTGCGAGCAATTTGATAGTAGGGCAAACGTTTTTTTAAACATACACTATTATCTACAATATTCGTACCTTGCTCGACGCTAAAGTAATGAATGAATCGGGCCAGCCGCACGATCGCCCTTTCCGACACCAAACCGTGCACAGTCTCGTGTAGTTGCTGCAACCGCTGGTTAAAAACCGCCAATATTCGCAAAGCAATCTCAGGATTTTGCCGAATTGCTGCTAGCAAAAATTCCCGTTCTGTGGTAAGAACTTGCACATCAGTTTCAGCAGTCACCGTTGCCGGCGCAATCCCGTTACCCAGCAAAGCAGGTGCAGCAAAAATATCTCCCTGAAATAAAGTGCGGAGAATAGTTTCTTTGCCCGCCACCGCTGTTTTTGTCACCCGCAGAGAACCGCTCAAAAGCGTGTATAATTTTTCCGGGATGCGATCGCCCTCATACATCACAACTTCTCCCTGTTGGTAAGTCCGAATTGCTGTATGTTCTTGCAATTGCTCTAAATCAGTTCGGTTTAAGCTGGCAAATATCCCAATTTCGACCAGTTGCTCGACAGTTGCTTTCATACATTTAACTTGAGCCGGAGTCCATTCAGAGTATCATAGCGGTGAATTCAGAATATATCGAGGCTAGCAGAGCCATCTACAAAAATGCAGAACCCGAATATCAGCGATATTATTTTGATGAGATAGCTGGGGGATTTGTCCTCATCCACCAACAACACAATCTTAATAATTCGGAAATATTTGTTGCTGAAGTTTTGGCTAAAATAGGCAATAGAGTCAGAATGCTGAGCGAGCAAGCAGCAGAGGGTGTGAGAACGCCAGATGCTGAGATAGACGGTCAAATTTGCGAATTTAAGGAGTTGACAGAACAGACCCAAAACATCAGAGACAGAGTGCAAGAAGGCATCAGTAGAGCAAAAAAGCAAGGTGCAGCAACCGTTATTTTTCACATCAACCGAGAAAATTACGATGTCTGGAAAATCAACGCTGGCATCAAACAAGCTCTGTTTTGGGATACCGAAAAGCAAATTCAAAAAATATTTTTTGTTGTTAACAGCGAACAGATTCAAATCATTACAAGGGAAGAGTGGAAAAATGGAAGATCATTTCAACGAATTTAAAGAAATCGTAGCGCGTGGATTGAATAATAATATGCCACGAGATGCTAAATTAATTAGTTTAGGGCAAATTTTATCTGCTGTTACCCACGACGATCTAACTATTGAAGAAGGTTGGCAGCTAGAAGCAATGCTGGGCGGCAGAGAACAATGGGAAGAGGCACTTGAGTACAGCATTTTTGGCTATCCAGTAGATACCGCAACGCCATCTTTAGATAAACCTCTGGTGATTGCCGGTAAAACTTTTCATTCTCGCTTGATGACGGGGACTGGAAAATATCGCAGCATTGCCGAAATGCAGCAAAGTGTCAATGCTAGCAGGTGCGAAATTGTGACTGTAGCGGTGCGGCGGGTGCAGACAAATGCTCCCGGTCATGAAGGATTGGCAGAGGCTCTGGATTGGACTAAAATTTGGATGCTGCCCAATACTGCTGGTTGCCAAACTGCAGATGAGGCGATTAGAGTGGCTCGTTTGGGCCGGGAAATGGCGAAGCTTTTGGGACAGGAAGATAATAATTTTGTCAAGTTAGAAGTGATTCCCGATGCTAAATATTTGCTGCCAGATCCGATCGGCACTTTGGAAGCAGCAGAAAAATTAGTCAAAGAAGGTTTTGCCGTTTTGCCTTACATCAATGCCGATCCGCTACTAGCAAAACGCCTCGAAGAAGTCGGTTGTGCGACGGTGATGCCTTTAGCTTCGCCCATCGGTTCCGGGCAAGGGATCAATAATGCCGCCAACATTCAAATCATTATTGACACGGTAAAAGTTCCTGTGGTTGTGGATGCGGGGATCGGAACCCCCAGCGAAGCTGCTAGAGCAATGGAAATGGGCGCTGACGCACTGCTGATTAATTCGGCGATCGCCAATGCCCAAAATTCTCCAGCAATGGCAAAAGCAATGGGAATGGCGGCAGAAGCCGGACGGATCGCCTACTTAGCAGGAAGAATGCCAGTCAAAGATTACGCGATCGCCTCTTCTCCAGAAACAGGTACTGTCAGCTCAAAATAATGTCCGATCGATCGAACTCAGGTTCGTAGTGCCGAATGCGAGTCCATTCTTAAGCAGCAGACTCGTATTCCGCACTACGAACCATTTTTGTTAAAGTAATATGCCCGACATCACCTCAAAATAAATTCCTAAACTTAAGAGTGATACTTTGATAGCGTTTTTTTGGTAAAGTGAGGACAATCAAAAATATAGAGGATTGTTGTCAATGCCTTACACTACCGAAGAAGACGGACGCTTGAACAATTTTGCCAAAGAGCCGAAAATGTACGGTGCCCAACCTCCCAACCAAAACCAACAGCGGAACTATATCATCTTGGGTATTGCAGGAGCGCTGTTAGTGGCAGGTTTGGTTTTTGTGGCGGCTTCCGTCTAAAAAACAGGGTTCAGAATCAAGGCTGCTTCAAATTGCAATTTTAAATAATCCTTCAACCAACCATGTTTCCCAACCAAGGTCAACATGGTTTTTGTGTTTCAACAAACAGCAGGTAGTTGCGATAGTCCTGAACAGTGCCGATAAAGCTGGAAAACTAAATAGCACCAGTGGAAAGCTTGTGCTTTTTTCTTTCTGCGATCGGGTTCTGGGACTTGGGCTGCAATCGATCGGACGCAATCGTCACCACCTGAAAATTGTTAATCTAAAATCCCAAATCTCAAATCTAAAACCGCCAGACTGCCGAACAGAAAGGTGTTGCGAGTTATCAGCTTTCGGCGATTTTAACTCTCAACTCTAAAATCTACAATCGAAAATCCCAAGTCTAAAATCTACAATCTAAAATCGCCAGACTGCCAAACAGGAAGGTGTTGCGAGTTATGAGCTTTTCGCGATTTTAACTCTCAACTCTAAAATCTACAATCAAAAATCCCAATCTAAAATCTAAAATCTAAAATCTAAAATCGCCAGACTGTGATGTCTACTCCTTCCCAAAAAGTTTCTAGCTCGAACAAGCAGATATACCAACGCTTGAAACAGGCGATCGACCTCAACTTACGCCGTCAAATTTTTATTGCCGCCTGCGACGACTTGTGCTTGCGGGACTGTCTGGCAGCTCGCTTGCAGGCAGAATTAACCGCAGAAAGCGCAGGCTCCCATCCTCGCTCCCCGATCGACTATCCCCGATTTGTCAGTTTGGAACTCGACTTGAACGATCCCAATCCTTGGGGCTCGCTAGCCGCGTGGCTGACCAAACACCCACCGCCCCAAAACAGGGGCATCTACAGCCCTTTGCCGGGATTTCAAATTCTGGGGGCAGAACACCTGACCAGGCATTCAGCAGCCGTGCAGTGGTCGTTCCTGAGCTATTTGAGGGACATCGAAGCACACCTACAAATGTGCGAGTCTACTTTGTTGCTGTGGGTGTCGCGCCCCTGGCTGAGTTCGATCGAGCAATCGGCCCCAGAATTTTGGCAGTGGCGAACCGGAGTATTTGAGTTTGAAGGCGAACCGACTCCAGCCAAGCAAGACTTCGGCCGCTCCGAGGACTTCGGGAACTCCGAAAACTTGGGCAACTTGCGGGACAACGGAGACTCCGCCGACCAACTTTTAAGATCGCAAGAGTCCGAACAATCTTCAATTCCCGATTCCGCATCATTCCCAGCGCCAGATGCTAAATCTGTCGAACTGGCGGATTTGGTGCTAGCGACGGCCTCGGAGGATGAGTTGGAAGCAGAGGGTGATGCCGCATCGGAGGACAATTTTCTGCCGCTGCAAACCTTGCAATACATCGAATTGCTGCAAGAACATCAGTGCTGTTCCGAAGCCTTGGCTTTGGCTTATCACAGTTTGGGGAATTACTACCGCGATCGGATTCTGGGCGGAGAGTCTTCGCCACAAAACTTGACAATCGCCATTCGCGCGATCGAGCAAGTGATTGCATACCTCGAACTCGACGCGGGCTCGCAGCAAAATCAACCACCAACTGAGGAATGCGCGCGGCTGATCGCCCAATTGACACAAAATTTAACTCAATACGCCGAGGAGTCCAACAGCTTACCGCCGATGGACGATTTGATCAACGATCTCGGCACTTTTTACTGGATGCTGTCGCGCGATCGCACCGAGGGTGTGGAAGTCCCCGATCCGGTATCCTGCCTCGAACGCAGCATCGCCCTCTACATTGAAGGTTTGAACCGCACAGATGCCGAGAGCACACCTCAAACCCGTGTCAGATTAAACAAAAATTTGGGCATCGCCTTAGCAGATTTAGCCCGCTATCAAGACAAGACGCAGAACTTGCAGCAAGCAGTTGCAGCTTACCAACAAGCGCTGCTGGATCTAGACCCCGCGACGGAACCCCAGCAGTGCGCTGCGGCTCAGAATAATTTGGCGACAGCATACTGGCATTTAGCCCAAGACGGTGAACCCATCGTCTATCTCAAAAGCGCGATCGCAGCTTACACCCAAGCCCTCTCCTGCTACAGTCCAGAACGAGAACCCCTCAACTATGCCGGAGTCCAAAACAACCTCGGTACCGCCTGCTGGAACCTCGCCCAGCACGAACCCTCAGAACTTTTATTAGTCAGGGCGATTGAGGCCTACCGCGAAGCCTTGAAATACCGCACCCGAGAATTGGTACCAGCAGCCGCAGCCGCCACCTACAACAATCTGGCTACGGCTTACTGGCATTTGGCGAACCAGTTCCAGCAGAAACAAGCCCGCATCGATTCATTGCAGCAGGCGATTACCGCCTACGAAGCCGCCTTGGATATCGCCCGAAAACTCGATCGATCCCAACTCACCTTTGACACTCTTGCCGCCCGCAACAATCTCGGACTAGCCCACTATCAACTAGCCACAGCCCCAGATTTGGCCCTCAACAAAGCCGCACAAACCAGCCATTTAGATGCAGCACTGCACCACCTGTTGCAAGTGTGTGCCGAATGGGGACAGCATCTTAACGACAAAGGGTTAATATATGGAGATAAACTCAACCTGCAACCCCCAGCCAATTCCCAAGCCGCTGATGATTGCCGGCAAACAGCATTAAGCTATATTGTTAAAACGATTCGAGCTTTCTATAGCGAATGTGGGCTTGCCGGCCAAAATTTAGCCTTATCCAAAGTTCCCGGAGATTTATTGCCAGAAATTTTGCGTAGGTTATAAATACGGCTATAACTCTTAAAAGCTCAATTTTTTCTAGATTTGTATCCAGTTTTCTATTATTATGGCTGAATATTCTTACCTAATTCTTCAATTAAAGTTGTGGTCATGGCCCCTGTAAAAATCCTTGTGGTTGATGACGACCCGGCAATCCGAAATTTAATTTACCGTTTTTTAAGCCAGCAAGGTTATCAAGTTGAGTCTGGCGAGGACGGTCAGACTGGTATGGAATTATTTGAGCAACTCAATCCTGACTTAGTAGTTCTAGATGTAAATTTACCTGATACTACTGGCTACAAACTATGTCAAGAAATGCAAAGACGGACGGGCGTGTTTGTGTTGATGCTGACCAGCCGAAACGATGAAGCTGACAAAATGAAAGGGTTTGCCGAAGGTGCTGACGACTACATTACTAAACCTTTTAGTCTTGTGGAGATAGGAGCTCGCGTTGAAGCAATTTTGAGGCGCAAACGCACAGTTACTGCCACTGAGCAACAAAGTCTTACCTTTGGGGAGCTACTAATAGATCCAGTCCGCCGCGAAGTGATTCTCAACAATCAAATAGTGGCTTTGACTGCTTTAGAATTCGACTTGCTGTACTGTTTGGCCAGCAAACCCGGTCGCGTGTGGAGGCGATCGGAATTGCTGCAAGAAGTGTGGCACTACGAATATGTAGGAGCCGAGCGCGTGGTGGATGTCCATATCGGTCAAATTCGCCGCAAAATTGAGCCAGATACCAATCGAATTTCGATGATTCAAACTGTCCGGCGGGTGGGTTACAAGTTTGAACCCACAACCTAGCAACATTCGGCACAAAGCTCTAGGGGCGGGTGTACGAGTTCTAATTTCGCTGGTGTTCGATCGATCTACTCGTCATAAAAACGGTTCGTGCGTGCGGACTCGCATTCCGCACGCACGAACTAATCTGATTGCTGCAAATACTCGCCCACTTCTTGCGCCCGCTCAAAACCCCTGGGGATGCAATCTCCCAAAGCCACGCCTCCAAGGTAGTTGCTGCACAAATACGGCCCGGGCAAAGATTTTAAACCCTGCTGCGAAAGTCGAGTACCCATTGCCGACACAACAAACCCCAAAGCCCCCAACAGCGCCCGCAGTTTCCCCGGAAAACTCAGCAACTGAGACTGAATCATCGCCCGGTCATCGGCACCGGTTGCAGCTTATTTTTCCAACAAACATAACGCGGGGGCGATCGGCAAAAATCAACTCCTGCTTTAAGCCCACATCCACAGCCAACTTCATCAACTCCGCTGTCGGCGAAAAACTGTTCGGGCCCTCCTCCCAGAGAAACCCTTCCCCCGTAGCCGTTGTAATATTTCCGCCCACACGCCCCTGACTCTGGGCGACTAAAATCGCCCGCAGCGATGCACTCGCAGCTTTTTTCTCAAGTGCGTGCGCCAACTCAAACCGCTAATCCCCGCACCCACAATCAAAGTATCTAAAACTTCGATAGTTTACATATAAAAATATCGCAATCTTTGATGTTACACCGCTTTGCACGGCTTGGGTTCTTTGCTGGCCGTACTGCCAAACCCTTACAGATTACCGAATCGGGAATCGGGAATCGGGAATCGGGAATCGGTAAGCTGTCCCGCATTTTTCAACTCTCCCCGTCTCCCCATCTCCCCATCTCCCCATCTTTACCCTCCAAGCGACTTATCCGAATAACATAGCCGAAGCAAGCCGAATCGAGCCCTCTCTCTTTCACGAAGACGGAGTTACATTATTGCTGTGCAAGTCTTGAGGAGACTGAAACAGAGTTTCGAGATAAACTCTCGCAGCTTGGCGATAACTGCGCGAAGCTTCCGGCGTACCGCTATCGGCATTCTGCAACAAAAACAGCGACAGAGACGCCGAGAATACTCGGTCTAGATCCCATTCGGGGTGAGTTTCCAGATAAATTTTGAGAGAATCGTGCAGCGTTTCGGGAATTTCGGCAAAAATACTGACTGTCGGGTTCATCATTTTTTTAGTCTCGCTAATAAATTGAAAATAGAACCCCCCTTTCGGCTGGATACAGGTGCAGACACAGCCGAAATTAGAGCGCTTTTTTTTAGGTCGGTCGCATCATTGTGCGTATCAGGAGGCGGGTTTGTCAATGTTGCGAAATATTACAAACTCCTTTATGTAAAAAAAAGATTTACCACTAAATAAGCCTTTCAGGGCTTTTTTTGTTACATATCTTTATGTGTGGGAAGTTTTCTGAGGGATTTGGCAGCAGGTTAACAAAATCCCCAATTCCGCAGCAAGATCCGACCGTGCCGTTAATTTCTGTGGAAAACTTTTTCAAATCTGTGGAAAACCTCGGACTTGCCTGTGGAAACGCTGTGGAATGTTTAGGGAAAAGTCTGGGAAAAAATAAGAATTGCAAAGGGGATTAATTATTCATCGGTCATTGGTCACGGGTCATCGGTCATTGGTGTTTTCTTCCCGAAGGCCTTGGGGGCATCTGGGGCTTGATAAAAAGCATTGTCTTGTTGTGGTTAGAGCTAGCTCTTGCGTGTTTTATAGCAAAACACCAATGCTCCCACTCACCGACAAAAAATTATAATTCTTCAGGTTTTTCTGATGTTTTACTAGAACACAACATTGATTTCCAAAGATAGGGACACCGACCTGCGAATTTAAATTGAATATCGGTGTATCCTTCCTTGGTCAATAATTTGGTGAGGGTTTCTACTGAAAAGAATTTAATGTGACCGTTATCCCAAAGTACGGTAAAATGTTTGTCTAGTTTGCCTGTCACAGCTAAGGCTAGGTTTTTTAAATAGCCGTGATAGGGTGTGGAAAGAATTAGCCTTCCTCCTGGTTTGAGGCATTTTTGGGCATTTTTCGCCAGTTCTTTTGGATAAAGTAAGTGTTCGATTACTTCAACGGCTAAGACAATATCGAATGAGTGCACCATATTGGTATCGGGAAGCTCGTAAATATCGGCTTGGATAAACTGACAGTCGGGGAAACTTTGACTGGAGATGGCAATTCCGGGTGCAGAACTGTCAACGCCGACCACTTCGTAGCCGTGCTGTGCGATGACGTGACTGAGGCTGCCATTGCCGCAGCCGAGATCCAAAACTCGGAGTTTGGTCTGGCTGGCTTCCTGAAGTGTCGCCAGCATTTCTAGAAGGGGAGATATCAAATAAGTGTGATGATATCTGGGACGGTTGTTTGTGTAATAATACGTATAGTTGCTAGAGTTTTTTTTCATCGATTAAGTTATGGAGACTATTGCCGAGACTGCAAATTTACCGGACGCGGGTGTACTGTTTGGGTAAATGTTCGCCACCTGCTGGTTGTGAGAGTCGATCGGCAACTCGATCGTCTCATTCTTTTTGTTTGACAGGCGAATTGTTGTCACCGGCTCGATCGGATGTGCCAAAAAAAATTCACAGGGTGCAGAATCTCGAATCCCCGATTCGAGGCCGATCCCATCTCTGCTCCGGGAGCCCGTCGCCAGACGGCATTCGGAAACCAAAAGTGCGATCGATCCAGAATTCTCTCCATACACTAGCCGGAAACAAAACTTTTGGCCTATTAACTTCGGCCTGGCGAGCAGATCCGTGGGATTCTACCTTCAACCAACAGCGCTCTGTCAGCGATCGCGCTTTTTCTCGCCTGAAAGATTTTGCCTGGGCGATCGGGTGCAAGTCCATCGGAAAATTCAACAGGGAAGTGTGACTGAAATCACAGGCATCTGCCAAACAAATTGCTGAGCATCTTTAAGTGGGCACACTTAGTATCGACATTAATACAGTGGCTTCTATAATTGTGTTTAAATGTTGTTCTGAAGCTGTGTTGTCCCGTCAGCAGATTGCCCTAGGCAGATTCGCACTTTCAATCTGGCTTATTGCACTACGATCGCTGTTGAGCGTCGCACCTTAATTTAGAAATGTCCTATGGTTAAGCTAGGTCAGTCCTCCTTTCGCCGTATTTTACTGTCGCGGATTTTGTTGCTCAGCGTGCCTGTTCTACTGGTGGGGGAGTATGTTACCTATCGCAAGGCACGCTCGACGCTTCTGGAAACCGCTCGCCAAAACTTGACAGAAAGTGCAGGCAGAAAAGCCGAAACAATTGAACAGTGGGCGAAATCGCTGAAATCGAATCTAATCGGCGCTTCGGAAAATTCGATGCTGCAGTCTGTAGAGCCAAAGGATTATCAAAAGTTTATCGCGCAATTAGGGCAGCGGTTGCCAGTTCAGGTTGATTGCTTGCAATTGACTAATTTACAGACAAATCAAGTGATGGCGAGCACTTGCGGGCAACAGCCGATTCAGGCGCTACCTACCAATTTTTGGCCGCGAGTGCTGCAGCAGCAAACGCTGCAGGACGACAAAAACGTTTACATCAGTCTGTTGTGGCCGAATCAACAAAAGCCGAGAGCAAACGGCGACAAGATGACTTTGGGTGAGGAAGATTTTTCAGGTACGGGTAAAGAAGCCCGCGACAGCCGAGTCAGTTTGGTGTTGAGCGCTCCTGTTTACATTGGTCGCGGCAACAGCCGAAAGTTGAGTTATGCTTTGAGTTTGCAGTCGGCTCTGCCGGTGCAAACGAGCGCTCCCAAGGGTTCTCTAGCCGGCTATACGGTGGCGATCGACCAAGACGGGACAATTTTGGCGCACCCGAATATCAACCGCGTCGGCCGCAATATTGCCGCGGAGGCAGATGCCGATCGACTAAAAAGTATTGTCAGAAGGGCGATCGCCGGCGGACAAGCTTTTCTCCACCTATTTTCCTTTGAAAGAAATGGCGTAGAATTGCTAGCAGGATACGCTGCCATCCCCAGCCCTTTAACTAAAAAAGAGAACACTAAATGGATTATTTTAGCTGTCTCTCGCTTAGATTACGCTCTCTCAGGCTTAGAAGAAATTCAGCAAGTTTTATTTAACTTAATCATCGGTTTAGTTGCCGCTAGCATCGTCGCGACTTTATACCTGTCTCGCGACTTGGCGCGTCCCTTGGAACAACTGAGAGACTACGCGCTGACAGTGGATACAGAAGCGCCGCAGGCAGTGCCCCAAAATTTCCAAATTCGGGAATTCAATCAACTATCAGAAGCACTCAACAGCATGGTGGAGAGCCTGAGAGAATCGGCCAGAGAATCGGCAGTTGCAACCAAGGAAGCGCAAGTTGCCAATCAGTTGAAAAACGAATTTTTGGGCAATATTTCTCACGAACTGAGAACGCCGCTCAACGGGATTATTGGTTTTATTCAAATTGTGCGAGACGGCTACTGCGATGACCGAGATGAAGAAATGGAGTTTTTGCAGCGCGCCCACGACTCGTCAATGCAATTGCTGAATATTATTAATGATATTTTAGACATTGCTAAAATAGAATCCGGCACGTTCTCCCTGATGTTAGAAGTAGTTGATATTACTCAGGTACTTGAAGATGCAATTGATTTGCAAGCACTTCTAATTAAAGAAAAAGGTTTGAATTTAAGCTTGTCAGAACCTCACGATCCGATTATTGTTCATGCCGATCCAGAGAAGCTAAAACAGGTGTTTATACACGTTTTGAGCAATGCTGTTAAGTTTACTGAGTCGGGCAGTATTACTATATCTGTGCGGTTAGAATCGAGTAATCATTCAGGTGGTTTTAACGGTAGCGTAGCGGAAAGTGCGATCGGTAATAGTAGCAGTAAAAACGATTGGGTAGTGGTGACAATTAAAGATACCGGAATTGGTATCGATCCCGAACAGCAGCAAAAATTGTTTCAGCCTTTTGTGATGGCTGATGGTTCCACAACTCGCAGGTTTGGCGGTAACGGTTTGGGTTTGGCTATCTCCCGAAGAATAATGGAATCTATGATCGGCAGCATTACTCTGCAGAGCGCGGGTGTGGATCAAGGTACTTCGGTGATGATTTCTTTGCCTGTAAACCATCAGTCAAGTTTTTATTTTAACAGCCAGGATTTGGTAACAGAAAATGGAAATTTAAAAAATTAGGAGGTAGATCATTTCGGGTGAATACTATGAGGAATGACAATTCAAATGCTCGTTACGAGGCTCTGCCTCTTTCATCTAAAACTTGTTTGCTTGGGAAGTCGAAGAATCTAAAATCTAAAATGGTATCACGGGCTGTCCGCCGAGTTCCAAAGATTTGCTCAAAGCGCTGAGAATGCGGATTAATTCGACGGAAGCATCGCCGGAAGAGGTAGGACAAGGCGT
Source organism: Tychonema sp. LEGE 07196 (assembly GCF_963890365.1). Taxonomy (NCBI): domain Bacteria; kingdom Bacillati; phylum Cyanobacteriota; class Cyanophyceae; order Oscillatoriales; family Microcoleaceae; genus Tychonema; species Tychonema sp. LEGE 07196. The sequence continues at coordinate 16,592 of NZ_CAWPRX010000051.1, forward strand.
ATTTGTTTGCACGGAGGTGAGGAAGCGATCGCACACTCGCCGCAGCGGTTCTACTTGTTCTAAACTTAATATTTCGCGACTTGGGATGCTAGTAGTCAGCCCTGGGGCGATCGCACTTTCGCAAACATTATGCTCTTCGCCCCGCCGATTTGAACTACCCTGCTGCAAAATCAGCGGACTTTCCGGTGACATTTCATCAAAAATCAAAGTTCCCAAACTACCAACAACGGTTAAGCGCCGCTGTTTGTCGGGATTCAGCCAGCACAGATGAATAAGTGCTTGAAATCCGTCAGGATAGGTGAGCGTTACCCAAACTAAATCTGCTAATCCTTTTTGTTGATTGATTCCTTCTTCCGTCTTGCTTCTTCCTTCTTCCTTCTTCCCTCGGACCTCTTCCTTCGGAAATATAGTGCCGGTTGCTCTGACTTGAATAGGAGTTTGTTGGAGCCAAGTATTGAAAATAGCAATATCGTGAATGGCCAAATCCCAAAGGGCATCAACATCGTGCCGCACTGGTTCATAATGAGTACGCTGAGCGTAACCGTAGCGCAATTTTCCGAGTTGATGCTGTTGAATTATTCTTTGGCCGCGATCGACTGCGGGATGAAACAGATAAGTGTGGTCAACGAAGAGTTGCCGCTGCTGTTTTTCGGCTAATTGGCACAGTTTTATTGCTTCACTGAGATTGATGGCGAGGGGTTTTTCTACTAAGACGTGGTAGCCTTTTTGCAAGGCTGTGGCTGCGAGGGTGTAGTGTGTGGAAGCTGGAGTGGCGATCGCCACAGCATCCAGTCCCGGCAATTCTTGTACTTGCGACCAATCGGTAGCTAGAATCACCAACTCATTAAAATCAAACTGTTTTTGGACAGCCATCAATGAATCTCGATTTGGATCTACCACCGCTAAAACTTGACTGTTGGGATGTTCGATAAAGTTGCGAATGAGATTAACTCCCCAGCGGCCCGCACCCAATACAGCTATTCCGATTTTCATTAATAATAAATTTTAAAAATCGCACAGCAATTATAGCATAATTTATAATTTATTTGGTGTTATTTAATAGTAAAAATTCCACTGCCCAATGAATACTAACTACTAACTAATGACTGCTGACTAAGGACTAATGACTGCTGACTACTGACTACTAAATTAGGGTAATACCATTTTTCTGACCTATGTGCTATGGATGAACTCTTAGCCCCCCCGAAATCGCGGGGGGGTTGGGGGGGGTAATATCTAACGCTACTTTATGAAATTGGTATAATACCATTTTTCTTTCATA
>NZ_CAWPRX010000052.1:0-2246 GCF_963890365.1 Tychonema sp. LEGE 07196
TTTTGTTGCGAATCATAACTGGTTCAACTCGGGCTCAACTGCTTGCCCGGTAAAGGTTTCATCCTATTTTACCTTTTTTTGTCTACCCCCTTGACAATTTGCACTTTTTCTTAACTTGTCACAAATGGTATAAGGTTCGTAGTGCGGGCTTGCATACGCTCCATATTTGGTACTTTTGTGGACGCGCACAAACAGTATTTTCTATGGTAATCGACCGGAAATGATATCACCTTTTTGAGAAAGGCTATAGCAAGTCCGGGTTGATTTACGACTGTTAAAAAATGAAAATAATTTGCAGTTTCAATAGGGAATTTTCCCGGACTATCTCAATGCGATCGATAAACTCACGAAAATAAAACCTGCGTTCCGATTCCGACAAATCCAGCCAAAACTGGGGAAGAGAAACTGTTTGCGCGGTTTCTCGCAAGTTGACTGGGGGCAATTGTGCGAGCCTGCTTTGCATTTCGGCTATTTCCGTGCGGACTTTGTAGGCTCTCAGTTCGGCGGTTTCTTTGTCAAAAATGCCACTTTCAATCAGGGCTGGTAATTGCTCTATGATTTCTTGTTTCGAGCAGATAGATCCGGCAATTCCTGCTTTAATTGCGTTCATCTGCGGCATTTGCAACTGGGCGACGGCATCGGGCAAATCCCGACAAATTCCTGCTATAGTTAATTGCAATACTTCTTCGTAGGAAATACCGCTGCATTTGGGCTGGGACAGACAGTTAATCGGTCGCAAATAAAGGTATTCTCGATCTTTGCGGTAGGAGGTGACTTTTGCAACTGTCATGGGCGATCGACATTCCGCACAAATTGCTAAACCTGCGAGGGAACGCGGGGCGCTGGCGCTGCGGGGAGAAAGGCGGCGGTTGCGGCGCAACAATCGGTCTATTTGGGCGGCTTCTTCTCTGGAAATAATCGGGACGTGGGTGTTAGAAATGACTTGGCCCTTTTGATATTCTAAATCGCCTCGGTAGGCGGGATTTGTCAGCCAGCGGCGGCCTGTGCTGACGGAGATTTTTTTGTTGTATTTCTTTGCTAAATAGCGCACGGAACCGCGCAGGGAACCGTAGATGAGAAAGTGATCGAAAAAGTCTTTGACGGCGGGGGAAGCGGTTTTGTCGATCGTATATTTGTCTTTGCCGCGCCGATAGCCGTAGGGGGCTTTTCCTGGTGGGGGAAGGGATTTGATGCGGTTGCGGGCGTGTCCTTTGCGAATGCTGCGGCTGTGTTGGCTGCGCTGAACTTCTGCGAGGAGTTTGAGTAAGTTTGCTCTGTTTTCGGTTTGTTTTTCGTCTGTGACAATGAGTTCGATGCCGAGGTTTTCGAGTTTTTCTAGGTGCGCGCACACTTGCTGTACTGTGTCGCCCAGTTCTTCAAAGCGCTGAATTAATAGGTATTTGACTGGTTCTGTTTGGCAATCTTTTAGGAGTTGTTGCAGTTGCTGTCGCCCTCCTAAGTCTTGATAGATGCGATCGACCTCTTGGCCCCAAATTTCGGGCGCTGGCGCGGCTTCTAGTAGCGGTTCGCTGTAAGAGTAGGCGATGATTTTCATCTGTTACTCGCTGAGTTCGATGATGTTACCGTCGGGATCTTGGGTAAATAATGCCGATCGACCTGACGCACTCATTTGTACCGGACAATTGCTGGCTATTAATTGTTGTTTTGCCTCCTCTAAGTTTGCCACAGAAAATGCTAGATGTCGGTTGCGTCCCAATTTTTGGGAATCTATGGCATCTGGTATAATTGTTGCTGCTAAAATTAGGTGAAGCTGGAAGTTGCCGATTTGATACCAGATTCCGGGAAATTTTAATTCTCGATCGATTTTTTGCAGTCCTAATACATTGCTGTAAAAGTGTTCAGATGTTTCTAGTTGGGAAACTAGGATGGCACAGTGGAGGGGTTGAGTAATTTGCATTTTTGTTGAATATTAATTTTTTGACCGCTGATGCTGGCTGATGAGCGCCGATCAACGCAGATTGGTTGATGTTTGTTAATTTTTGACATGATAACACTAGCTGTCACTTTTAATACTGATTCCCACAATTTAAGCAATATTATTTATATAAGTTAATGCTGAATTTTGCACTGGAAATCAAAAAATTGCTGCTCTCAAATAGCGGCTGAAACCGAAAATTTTTAGGCGAGTTCCGAACTCGATATCATTCCCAAAATAAAGCACTTGATTAGAACTCTTGCAAAAATCCAAAGCACCCCACCCCAACCCTCCCCTCCCGCGGGGAGGG
>NZ_CAWPRX010000053.1:0-17654 GCF_963890365.1 Tychonema sp. LEGE 07196
GTGCTATAGATGAACTCTTAGCCCCCCCTTAATAAGGGGGGGTTGGGGGGGTAATATCTAGCGCTACTTTATGAAATTGGTATAACACGGTTAGAATTTAGAGTACGATCGCACGAGGATGTACTATGAGAGTATCAACTGAAATTTGCGAAGAAGTAATTGATTCTTCAGTCCCGGAAGGCGGAAATTGCTTGTATAGATGCGGTTTCAATCGCCGACTCTTAGCTGCTGCAATCTTGCAATAAGGTGCGCGGGGCGCACCCTACCTAAGAATTTCTAGCCTCTATTTTTTTCCGACCAAATGCGAGTTGGCAGTCCCCAAACATAGACAAATCCTTCGGCTGCTTTGTGGTCGAATTCGTCCTCTGCGCCGTAGGTTGCTAAGTCGAAACTGTACAGCGAATTTTCTGATTTGCGGCCGACAATTGTAGCATTTCCCTTGAATAGTTTGAGCCTCACTGTTCCAGTTACTCGCTTTTGCGTGTCCTGAATGAATGCGTCTAAAGCGGTCTTTAAAGGGTTGTACCAAAGACCGTTGTAAATCATTTGGCTGTAGGTTTCTTCGATACCGCGCTTGTATCGCGTCACATCTCCTGTCAGGGTTAAGCTTTCTAAATCTCGGTGCGCGTGCATTAACACTAAAATCGCTGGTGTTTCATAAATCTCTCGCGATTTAATCCCGACTAAGCGGTTTTCTATCATGTCGATGCGCCCGATTCCGTGATTTCCAACTGTTTCGTTGAGTTGGGTAATTAAGGCGACTGGTGATAATTCTTTGCCGTTTAAACTGACAGGATTTCCGCACTCGAAACCGATTTCTATGTATTCGGGTGTGTTGGGAGTTTGCTCGATCGCCTTTGTCATCAAAAACACCTCTTCCGGCGGTTCCGCCCAAGGATCTTCGAGGATGCCGGCTTCGATCGCCATTCCTAACAAATTGCGATCGATACTGTAAGGCGAAGACTTCTTCACCGGCGACGGAATCCCGCATTTCTCGCCGTAGGCAATGGTTTCCTCCCGGCTCATTTTCCACTCCCTAGCGGGTGCTAAAATCTTAATCTTAGGATTCAACGCGCCGATCGACACATCAAACCGCACCTGATCGTTTCCCTTACCAGTACAACCGTGGGCGATCGCATCTGCACCGTATTTTTCGGCAGCTTCTACTAACAATTTAGCAATCAGCGGGCGGGCTAACGCCGTAGAAAGCGGATACTGATTTTCGTAAAGCGCGTTAGCTTGAATTGCTGGAAACGCATAATCTTTGATAAATTCCTCCGTAGCATCAATTACCAGAGATTCCGAAGCACCCGATGCTAAAGCCTTTTTGCGGATTGGTTCTAATTCGTCTCCCTGTCCCAAATCCGCCGCCAGAGTAATTACCTCTTCGACTCCCCACTCCTTCATCAGGTAAGGAATGCAGACAGAGGTATCGACTCCGCCGGAATATGCTAGCACAACTTTTTTAGCGCGACTCATTGCTATTTACATCCTGAATTTAAGTTAATACGGTTGGGCCCGAGCCCGATCCCCCCTAGCCCCCCTTAAAAAGGGGGGGACAAGATTCTTCTCAAAGTCCCCCTTCTTAAGGGGGATTTAGGGGGATCTCCGGGCCATAAACACTGTTAACCCAACCGTATTGGAATTTAACCGACTTTTCATTATGCACCTAATTCAGATTAATTCTTGTCAGAAATAGTACAGATTTATATATGCTTTTTTTGCTACACTTGGCGATTTCCTGGGAAAGTTGCTGCAAAAAATCTGCTACCGTGGGATACGGTAACTGTGGCGATGGGGAAGATCCGTGTTTTTTAGTGTTGTGATTCCGACGTACAATCGTAAATTGATTTTGGCAAAATGTCTACTGGCTCTGGAAAATCAGCAGTTCGATCGCAGCGTGACAGATTATGAGGTGATTGTAGTCGATGATGGTTCGACGGACGGGACGATCGAGTGGTTGGCCGCAAATGCCGATTTGTTGCCGCACGTGCGATCGATCTGTCAATCTCACCAAGGCCCCGCCGCCGCCCGGAATTTGGGCGTGGAAGATGCTAAGGGCGATACGATTATTTTTATTGACAGCGATTTAGTCGTCACGGAGCATTTTTTGCAAGCACACGCAGATGCTTTGATACAAGCATACAAGGATACTGATGCGGTTTTTACTTATGGCAGCGTGATTAATACTTGCAATTTCGACAATCCCACCTCAGAACCTTACAAAATAACAGATTTTTCAGCAGCTTACTTTGCTACGGGAAATGTGGCGATCGCCCGCCACTGGCTGCTAGAAGCTGGACTATTTGACAATCGCTTTCAATTGTACGGATGGGAAGATTTAGAATTGGGTGTCAGGTTAAAAAAATTAGGTTTAAAATTGATTAAATGTCCGGCTGCTGTCGGCTATCACTGGCATCCAGCTTTTAATTTAGAGCAAATACCAGGCATGATTGACCGAGAAATTCAGCGCGGGAGAATGGGAGTTTTGTTTTATCAAAAACACCCTAGTTGGAACGTGCGGCTGATGATTCAAATGACTGTTCTGCACCAAATACTGTGGGGAGTTTTATCTTTGGGCGGGATGCTGAACGAGCGCACAATGAAACCTTTTTTGCAGTTGCTGATTGACCGAGGTCAGTCGCAGTTAGCTTTGGAAATTGCTCGAATTTTTCTCAATTGGTATAATGTGAAAGCCGTGTATGCAGCTTACGGTGAATTGCCGGCTCATAGCAAGATATAGCCTTTCTGTGCTCTGGTATGAGGTACTTCCGGCATAGGCCAAACCGGGCCTAGGGCCTAGGGCATATCTCGCTTTTTTGAGAACCGCCATATCATAAATTATCCCGATCGCCTAAACAAAAAATCGGGGGTTCGTTTCACCGAAATTTAGAGCGTATCATAGCAGAACTCAAAAACCCGCCCCCATCGCGAATACGGTTCAACCTTTTCCTTAATTATGGTGGGTAGATGGGGGCAGTTTATTAATATTTGAGAGGTGAATTAAAGATGGTTGGTGAAATGATATCATGTCCGGTGGATTGACAACAATAAGATTGGATCGTGCGTGCGGAATCAGCGCGAACGCGCGAACGGTTTTTGTTATGCTAATCGCACGCGATATAAATTCCTACGGTTAAAATATTAAGATTGGTAGATATTGTCAGAGCTTGTCAGGGCTGGTGTAGTTGCTGTGTAGAGTAAGTAAATCTGCCGAAAGAATACAAATAGAGCATCTCAATGAATCCAGTAAGTATTTTTTATAGTAATCTCGCCATCGCTACACCCAAACAAAAGTCCGAACAACCCGATAAATACAGGCCAAACACTGCTTAAATAAAACACTGTAAAGATTTTACTTTTAATCAAAGTTGCCGAATTTACCAGTGATTTGAGGATTATCGGCTGTGAAAATCGATCGGTTCGGATAACTTTGTCCGCAAAAGGTTTAAAACTTTCAATATTTTTGATACAATTATTGCAAATATCAGGGCTAAGCTATTTGGGCGATCGATCTAACAGTTCCACCGCCTCAAACGCAAACAAGGCTGAGAGTCTGATTTATGCTCGTATAGCTGATAAAAGCAGAGGATACAGTCGCTCATTGACCAGGCCAAAAACGGATGCAAGCTTCCCCAAGGCTGTCGGGAGCAGCCCAAAATTTTAGACTACCGTTCAACCTCCCAGATTCATCTGTCTTTGTCAATCTAAAATCCTTCGACTGAGCGTTAGCCAAAGTCTAAAATCTCAAATCTAACATCGAATGACCGCCAGCGATCGAAAAACAAGATGCGGAGCTGATTAAAATTTGCATTGCTCAAATCCGCATCCTAAAGCAACATTTACGAAAGACTCTTGCAGCAAGCTAATAATTTTATAACCGAAATATTAGACAGTTTGCTGTATTTTAAAATTAATTTACTAATAAAAAATTGAGGGTAGGTTGTGAAAAAGCTTGATAATAAATACGCACAAACACCAACACTAACATCAGAAAGCGATAGCTTAAAACCAAACATTTTAATCGTTGATGACCACCCAGAAAGCTTGCGTCTTTTATCTCAATTTTTGTCTAAGCAGGGATACAAAGTGCGCCCGACACGGGATGGTAAATTCGCTCTCAAGTTTGCTCGCTCGACTCCACCGGATTTGATTTTACTCGACATCATGATGCCCGGTATGGATGGCTATCAAGTTTGCGAACAGCTAAAAGCTTGTCCTAAAACCAAAGATATTCCTGTAATTTTTATCAGTGCCTTAAATGAAGTTTTTGATAAGGTCAAAGCTTTTTCGCTTGGTGCTGCAGACTACATTACTAAACCGTTTCAAACAGAAGAAGTGGTAAGCCGCATTCAAAATCAACTGCTGCTCAGTCGTCTTTCCAAGCAAATTGTAGAACAAAATGCGCGGCTGCAAGCAGAAATAGAAGAACGCAAGCGGGTGGAAGCAGAACTGCGAGAAAGTCAGCACTGGTTGTCAGCAGTAATTAAAATGAATCCTAATGTTTTGTACATTTATGATGTGATTGAACACCGGATTTTATATCTTAATCGCGAACTGTATAGCGATCTTGGCTATTCCCTCGCAGAAATACAACAAATGGGAGCAGCATTTCTGCTTAATTTAATCCACCCTGATGATTTGCGAGCTTTCTCAGAACACATGAACCGGATTGAGGCAGCAAAAGACGGTGAAAGCTTTGAGATTGAGTACCGAATTCAGCACAAAAACGGTGAATATCGCTGGTTTTTTAGCCTGGATACCGTGTTTACCAGAACAACGGATGGCCAACCTTGGAAAATTCTGGGAAGTGCTACTGAAATTAGCGATCGCAAAGAAGCAGAACTCGAACTCAAAACAGCTTTAGCTGCTTTGGAAAGGCAAATCAAGCAAAGATTTCTGCTAGAAACAATTACTCTAGAAATTCGCTACAGCTTAAAGCAGGATCGAGTGTTTCAAACAGCAGCAGCCCAAATATGTCGAGTTTTTAATGCCGATAGTTGCTTGATTCACACCTACACAGAAGATCCAAGTCCCCGCCTTCCTTGTGTCGCTCATTACACAAAATTTGAATCAAAATCGCTGGTAAATTTAGAAATTCCTGTGGAGGGAAACGATCACGTTCAGCTTGTATTGTCCCAAGATAAAGTTGTAGTTTCTGATGATGTTTTGGCTGAACCGCTACTAGAAAATGTCAGAGGTTTGTGCGAGGAAATAGGTTTGAAGTCGATGATAGCCGTGCGGACTTCCTACCAGGGAAAACCTAACGGAATGATGTGCTTGCACCAGTACGATCGCCGCCAATGGACGCAAGATGAGATCGGATTATTGAAAACTGTGGCGGCACAAATGGGAATTGCGATCGCCCAAGCCAATCTTCTCGAACAAGACGAACAGCAGCGACTGAAACTGCAACAAAGCGAAGCTAGTCTAGCAGCAGCCCAGAAAATTGCCCGTATCGGCAGTTGGGAATTTGATATTATAGCAAATAAGATTACTTGGTCAGAAGAAGTATTCCGCATTTTTGGTCTTGACTCAACCGCATCTGAACCGACATACGTCCAACTTTTACGGATGTATCATCCCGACGACAGAGACTCCTTCAAAGAAACTGTTAGCCTCGCTATTTCGCAAGGAAGTTCCTACAAAAAAGAATTGCGGATTTTGCATTCTAGCGGTCAAATCAGATACGTGGAAGCAAGGGGCACATCTGTTTTTACCGAAACCGGAGAAGTAATCAAACTGTTGGGAACAGTCATGGATATCACCGATCGCAAACAAGCAGAAGCAGCCTTGCAACTTAGCGAAGAACGTTTTTATCTGGCATTTGAAGGCAGTGCGATGGGGTTGTGGGATTGGAATCTTGTGACGGGAGAAGTCTATTTTAATTCGCGCTGGAAGACGATGTTGGGATATGAAGTAGACGAGATAGAAAATAAGTTTACATCTTGGGAGCAACTGTTACATCCAGAGGATTTGTCCCAGGCTCAAGCAGCACTAGAAACTCACTTTCAATGCAAAAGTTCGATGTACGAAGTGGAATTGCGGATGTTGACAAAATCCGGCGATTGGAAGTGGATTTTGGCTCAAGGAACGGTGATGGAACGGGATGATGGGGGAAATCCTTTGCGGATGACTGGCACCCATATCGATATTAGCGATCGCAAACAAGCAGAAGTAAATTTGCAATTTAGCGAACAGCGAGAACGAGAAAAAGCTCAAGAGTTAGCACAAACTCTGGAACACTTAAAAAATGCTCAATCTCATCTCATTCAAGCGGAAAAAATGTCAAGTATCGGTCAAATGGTAGCAGGAGTAGCCCACGAAATTAACAACCCAATCAGCTTCATTTACGGCAATATTATTCCTGCCCGACAGTACGCCTGCGAGTTGGTAAAGTTGATCGAGATATACCAGCAGCACTATCCTGAACCAGTTCCAGAAATTGCGGCAGAATTGCTAGAAGTAGATGTAGATTTTATCGCTGAAGATTTTCCGAGAATCATGGCTTCAATGCAGGGAGGTGCTAACCGAATTAAGCAGATTGTGGTTTCTTTAAGAAATTTTTCGAGACTCGATGAAAAAGATATCAAATTAACAGATATTCATGAAGGAATAGAGAGCACGTTGGTGATTTTACAGCACCGATTGCAGTCACATTCAAAAGGTCGGGAAATTGAAGTTGTTAAAAATTACGGCAAACTACCAAAAATCGAGTGTTATCCGGCGCAATTAAACCAGGTATTTATGAATTTGCTGTTGAATGCGATCGATGCTGTGGAAGAGTCGTTATTCATCAGTCATTCGTCATTAGCAAACAATATTTCAACAGTTACAAATGATGCTGGACAAATGTTTGAGCAAAATCCTCAGATTCGCATTAGCACTGAAATAAATAGGGACAATCAAGTTGTTGTGCGGATTGCTGACAGCGGGCCCGGTATCCCCGCAGAGGTGCAGTCAAGGATGTTTGACCCGTTTTTCACTACAAAGCCGATCGGCAGCGGTACTGGTTTGGGGTTGTCGATTAGTTACCAAATTGTCAAAGACACCCACGGCGGTAAGTTGCAGTGTCATTCAGAGGTTGGGCGGGGAACAGAATTTGCGATCGAACTGCCGATTCTGCAAAAAGTGAAAACTAAAACAGGTTTGCAGTAAGGATTTTAGTCGCATAAATCAGCGGATTAAAGTCCTCACTAAAAACCTTTTGTTAAGGCTAATTGACGGCAAATAACATCAAACCCTGACATTTGATTCGATATTTCATGGAAACCATCTGTGGTCTAATTGGATCTTATGTTAATCGTGATAGAATTAAAACCTAATTTTTATGCTGCTAGACGTTGAACTCTTCCTCTTAGGAATGAATTTAACAGTTGATTTCATACATATTATCTCAACCCGCGTCTGTAGCATCTACTACATTTTAACTGAATTATGACTGATTCAATACGCTTTCTGATGTGTGCTCCCGACCACTACGATGTCGATTATGTAATTAACCCTTGGATGGAGGGAAACGTCCACAAATCATCGCGCGATCGCGCTGTGGAACAGTGGGAAAAACTCTACCGCGTCCTCAAAGACAACGCCCTTGTAGACCTCGTACCGCCGGAAAAAGGCTGGCCGGATATGGTGTTCACCGCCAACGCAGGTTTGCTTTTGGGCAATACTTTCGTCCTCAGCCGTTTCTATCACAAAGAACGTCAAGGCGAAGAACCTTATTTCAAAGCATGGTTTGAAAGCAAAGGTTTTACCGTGCACGAACTCCCCAAAGATTTGCCCTTTGAAGGTGCTGGTGACGCTTTGCTCGATCGCGAAGGACGCTGGTTGTGGGCAGGATACGGCTTCCGTTCCGAACTCGACTCGCACCCGTTGCTAGCAAAATGGCTCAACATAGAAGTGCTTTCGCTGCGTTTAGTAGACGAACGTTTCTATCATTTAGATACCTGTTTTTGTCCCCTGACAGGTGGCTATTTGCTCTACTATCCAGCAGCATTTGACTCCTACTCCAACCGCTTAATTGAAATGCGAGTTGCGCCGGAAAAACGCATTGCCATTGAAGAAGCAGATGCCGCCAATTTTGCCTGCAATGCCGTCAATATTGACAAAACTGTGGTAATGAACAAGGTCAGCGAAGGCTTGAAAACGCGGATCGCTCAAGCAGGCTTCAAAGTCATTGAAACGCCGATGAGCGAATTTCTGAAAGCGGGCGGTGCTTGTAAGTGTTTGACGCTGCGGGTAACGGAACCGGTGCAAGAAGATCGATCGGCAAACGTGATGGTAGAAAGCCGCACAATTCGCATGGAAGGCCATCTGCTGGATGCCGGTTTAATCAGCCGTGCTTTAGACTTAATTATCGAAAACGGCGGCAGTTTCCAAGTGCTCAATTTCAATCTCGGAGTGCAGCGCCAAAGCACATCATCCGCAGATGTGAAAGTTTCGGCACCTTCCCACGAAGTGATGGAAGAAATCATGGGATTGCTGATCGACTTGGGTGCAGTGCCGCCACCGCAAGAGATTTGCGACGCTATTTTAGAAGATGTCGTCCAAGATGGTGTCGGCCCGGATGACTTTTATGTTACTACAATTTATCCCACGGAAGTGCGGATAAACGGTCAGTGGGTGAAAGCACGAAATCAGCGGATGGATGGTGCAGTTGCGATTACTGAAACCGCAGAAGGCCCGGTGGCTACGTGCAAATTATTGCGCGATTTAAAAGTAGGTGAAAAAGTCGTTGTTGATGTGGTCGGCATCCGCACTATCCGCAAAACAGAATCGCGGGAACAGCGAAATTCTCAAGAATTTAGCTTTATGTCCGGTAGCGTTTCTAGCGAGCGCCGGGTAGAATTGGTAGTGGAACAAGTAGCGTGGGAATTGCGCCAAATTCGCGATCGCGGTGGCAAAGTGGTAGTGACGGCGGGGCCTGTTGTGATCCACACTGGCGGCGGCGAACATTTAGCGCATTTGATTCGCGAAGGTTACGTGCAAGCATTGTTGGGTGGAAATGCGATCGCAGTTCACGACATGGAACAATCGAGCATGGGAACTTCCTTGGGAGTTGACATGAAACGCGGCGTTGCTGTGCGCGGCGGACACCGACACCACTTGAAAATGATTAACACCACGCGGCGTTATGGAAGTATTGCTAAAGTCGTGGAAGCAGGCGTAATTACCAGCGGTGTGATGTACGAATGCGTGAAGCACAATATACCGTTTTCGCTAGCAGGTTCGATCCGCGATGACGGGCCGCTTCCCGACACGCAAATGGATATGGTTAAGGCTCAAGAAGAGTATACTGAGCTGTTACGGGGCGCGGATATGGTGTTAATGCTGTCGTCTATGCTGCACTCGATCGGTGTGGGAAATATGACACCGGCGGGTGTGAAGATGGTCTGTGTGGACATTAATCCGGCTGTGGTGACGAAATTGAGCGATCGCGGGTCGATCGAATCTACGGGAGTTGTCACCGATGTGGGATTGTTCCTAAGTTTGTTGGTGAATCAATTGGATAAGTTGACCAGCCGCCATCATATAACTCAATCTGCCTAGATTCGGAATGATGTTAACTGTTAGCTGTTAACTGTTAACTGTTAACTGTTAACTGTTTTTGCTCGTTACCAGGCTCTGCCTGGTAATGCAGGTGTGGAGGCTCTGCCTCCTTTGAGGAAGGCAACTTATAGGAGAGAGGACTGTAGGAGGTATTGAAGTTATATCGTTTCCGGTTGGATCGGAATGATTTAACCGGCGCTAGAACACAGAGTACACAGAGTCCGAGAATGTATATCTGAATCATTCCGATGCTACCGGATTTGATATTATTAAGTTTTCCATCCTAACATAATTGCACGCTGTTGATTTAGCCATCTTTTGCTTCAACACCAAATAAATCTTTCAGCCGTTTTCTCACCCACTCTACAGGATTTTCATCATCATCTTCTTCAGATGCTTCTACCAACTGCATCTCTCGCAACAGTTGCTGTCTCTCGCTTAACTCTTCTTTGTGCTTGACTATCTCCTCAATAATCTGTTCGTATAAATCCGGTCTTTCCGTTAAAACTTTCTGGAAACCTTCCTTATTGATGCCAAACAAAATAGTTTCTTCCAAAGCTCTCACCGAAGCAGTTCTGGGGATTCCCAACATCAAAGAAAGTTCCCCCAAAAACTGACCGACACTAAGATAATTCAAGTGTTTGTCAATAGCTTCCACAAAAACTTCCACCGAACCTGAAAGAATCAAATAAAAAGCATCTCCCGGATCGTTTTCGTGAAATAAAAATTCTTGTGGTTGCAGCCGTTGGCGGTATCCCACTTCAATCAATTGCCGCAATTCTAAATCCGTCAAATGTTCAAAATATTCTACCTTTCGCAGCAAAGAACTAAGGGACAATTGCGTTTTGACTTCTTCTCCTACCGAAACAGGAGATTTCCGATCGTTTTTAGGTAAAGTTTCAGCGGTGGAGATTGCTGTTTTATTTGGATCGAACAGCGACAATAAAACTTCGGGATTTCGTAAATACAAGTCTCTGTCATTGAAAGGAAAGTCAATTCCCTGCTGGCGAAAATTGTACTGAATGGCAAAATTCAAAGAACTTTTAATAAATTCTCTTTCTACGGGTTTGTCTGTCCAAACTAAAAGCTCAAATTTAAAACTATCCTCGCCAAATTCAACAAACAATACTTTCGGAGTCGGTTCGTACAAAACTCCCGCTTCCGCGTAAGCAATATTTAATAGAGTTTCTGTCACTAAGAGCGGGTCGCTATTCTCGGCTACTTCTATGGATAGTCGCAGACAAAGTAACGAGCTTTCGTAACTCCAGTTAACAATTTTGTTGCTAATTATAGTGCTGTTTGGAACTATAACGCTTGAGTCATCAGTGGTTTGGACGATGGTGGAGCGAATCGTGATTTTTTTGACTATTCCCATCAATCCTTCTAATTCCACAAAGTCTCCGACTTTCACCGGCCTGTCTAAAAGCAGCGTTAAGCCGCTGACAAAATTAGTTGTTAAATCCTGGATTCCGAAGCCAATTCCGACTCCCAATCCCCCTGCAACGACTGCCAAGGAAGCAAGGTTGACACCGATGCTTTGGATGGCGAATATCACTCCCAAAGCGACTATTAAGTATCGTAAAATTACGGCGATCGCTTCCCGGTTTCCTTCGTCAATTCCCAATTTAACTAGCAATCGTTCTTTAAGAAAATTGGTAAAAGAGCGGGCTACGATCAGGATAGCCATGAACAATACAATCAGTTCCACAATTGACCGCAGCGAAACCGGATTTTCCCCGATTTTAAATAAGGTCATTGTGAACATTTGGGAGATATTGGTTAGTAATTCTTGGGGGATTGTATCTACAGTCATTGTGTGGTAAGTTAAGTAAAGTGGGAGCCGATCATTTTGGCAAAAAGCATTTTTTATTTGAGCGCGATCGGGCAACAGTTTGTACTGTCCCTTTAGTCTGTAGCATCAGAGGAGTTAAGTCTGATGCTGCGAACAAATCTTATGGCGATCGCTCGATCGGACACTATACTGTGATTGAGAAGAGTGCAATATCTCAAGAACGAAAATTTAATAAATTAAACATCTGCCACATTTCTCTGTTTCTAGAAGCTGCGAGGTAAAGAGAGGCTTTTCCTCACCCCAGAAGCACCATCGGGATCTTGCTGGTAACAAGCAATCTCTCCGTTACTCCCAACTTTTTTTAATTTCTCGCTCGTAGCGGGGACGACAGGGTGTTCCCGTACAAACAAAGCCGGCTGGCATATTTTTAAAGACGCTGCTGCGAGCTCCAATTAAAGCGTTGGCACCGATTTCGACACCGGGGCCAATGAAGCAGTCGGCGGCAATCCAAACGCCGTTATTTATGATAACAGGTGCTGTGATTAAGCCGAAGGCTGGGTCTTGGGTGTCGTGGGTGCCGGTGCAAAGGTAACTTTTTTGAGAAATGACGCAGTGTTTGCCGATCGCAATTCGATCGAGACTGTACAATACAACATCGTCGCCGATCCAACTATAATCGCCGATTTCAATTTTCCAAGGATAGGTAAAACGAGCCGTAGGACGGATAATTGCGCCAAAACCTATTTTCGCACCAAACAACCGCAGCAACCCGCTTCTGATGCCGTTAAAAGGGTGTGGAGTGAGGGGAAATGCGATCGCCTGTACCAACCACCAAATCAAAATTAGCCAACCAGGCCGGCCGCGATCGAACTTTGACTGGTTGTACAGTCGCAAATCAATTAAAGATTCGCCAGTCAAAGTATTTGGGTGATTGTCGCTAATTGAACTAGAGTTTATTTCAGGATTTGGGGAATTTGCGATCGGATTTTCCGGTTGTTGGTGCGGAGTTGGTATATTATAAGTCATTGATACTTAGTTTAATGTTTAATTAAAAATCTAGTTTAAGCTTAAGGACTGCTGCATGATATTTCCAGTTAGGGACAATTTACACTCTGAAAAAGCCAAGGATCTGGCACAATGCGAAAATCAAAATCCCAGAATTGACAACAAAGTGCGACTTTTACAAATAGCTTTGGTACTGCTTAGCAGCTTCTTTATAGCAGAGTTAATCGCTGCACTTAATTCTCATAGTTTGTCCCTACTAGCAGATGCGGGTCACGTTTTTTCAGATGTAGCAGCTTTAGCAATAACTTTGACAGCCACTTGGTACTCTTCAGTCAAACGCCAAAGTAAATCAGTAGATTGTGCGATCGCCCGATCGCCAATCCCGGAACGAGGAGAAATAATTGCCGCTGTAATTAATAGTATCAGTTTAGTGGCGATCGCCCTGTGGATTGCAGCAGAGTCGATCGCCCGCTTGCAGTCTCCAACCTCCGAAGTAGAAGGACTCCCGATGTTAATTACCGCCACAGTCGGTTTAAGCATCAACTCGATCAACGCTTGCTGCTTGCATTCCTGCTGTCACGGCGACTTGAACCTCAAAAGCGCGTTTCTGCACGCCGTCGCCGACATTTTTTCGTCGGTTGGAGTAATTTTAGCTGCGATCGCCGTGGCGTGGCTACACTGGAATTGGGCCGACGGCTTAATTAGCTTGTTGGTGTCCGCATCAATTATTTTATTAACTTTACCATTGCTAATCGAAAGCATCCAATTGCTGATGGGAAAAGTCTCAGAAATATCCGCAAATCAACAGCCTTGCGATTGCGAAAAAGTCAGCGCCGAAAAATTGCTTTTCCCATCACTAGAAGAATTAATCTAGTGAGATGAAATTCTTGTGATATCATTTCCGGTTGCATCAGAATGATAAATTATACCTCTTGCAAAAATACTGAGGCCCCTCCCCAACCCTCCCCGCGAGTTCGGGGAGGGAGCCTGATTTTTCTTGCTTCCCCCCTTGCTAAGGGGGGACTGAGGGGGGTGAGTTTTTGACTTTTGCAAGACGTCTATTATACCAATTTCATAAAGTAGCGCTACTTATTACCCCCCAACCCCCCCGCGATTTCGGGGGGGGGGGCTAAGACTTCATCCATAGCACATCTTTAGAAAACTGGTATTAGGTAAAAATTCATTAATTCCCCGTGCCAGTTACCACAAAACATCAGTGGAATTTTCAGTTAACAGTCAACAGTCAACAGTTAACAGTCAACAGTTAACAGTCATGAGGAGTGCAACCGGAATTGATATGATGTGTCCCGCCCTCCCATCTACTTTTACTGTTTGGTCTGTTACACAAGCAGGCGATCGAAAGTCAACTCGCCATATCTTAATTGTCAAGATATCGTCAGCCAAAAGAGCCGTGTTACAAAACATTAAAAATAATTATCATGTATAAAAATCTACAACGAGCGTGATAGAGTTAACTTGTATGTAATTTTTACGCCCACATTCCTACAGGAGGCAAGTTAAAACCTGCTTTAGATCGAGACTGCCACGGTCAGGATCTACTTGGCTATAGGGCGATCGCAGGGGGGGTTCAGAAACCGGGTTTTTTTACGAAATTATCTCGTTACAGCCCGCAGATTGAGCAAAAAACCCGGTTTCTTTGGTCGAGTGCGTAAGTCCTGGGCTAGCAGATATGTTGCGCCAAAACGCCCGCTCTCACGCATCTAGAACTAGCCCTGCGGGCGATACAAGTCGATCGAATTTTACAATCGACGAGCGAAGACAATGAGTTATCTGTGTTAATATTCCCTAACAAAAACAGACTCTCATTATTAATGTCTTTTTCTCTATTCCTATCCGCCAAATCACCGCAAAATATTTTTGCAATCTCGATCGCCATCACCTGTGGTGCAGCAAATTACAATCAATTCAGGAACTATTGCCGAAGCAAAAGTCATCTAGTGCATCAGGAAAATCGCGCGGATAATGGATAAGCTGTTCTACATTTACACTGTATGTCAAAAAACAATAAAACTCTTGTGGGGAGTAGGGGTTGGGCTTCTAGCCCGCCCTGAACATACAATGTTTATTTGTCCGACAGCTTAGCATCAAGCCACTAATTCGGCGCACCAACTTGAATACTTCCCAGTTATTTTTTCCAGCATAACGGGCTAAATTTTATAGCCAGATGAGACATTCGGACATCTGAAAAAATAGCCGCGCTAGCACTATATTGTGTCGGCAAGTTAAAATCAACATAGATTTTTAACGGCTATACATCTAAGACTCAGTAAAAAAAATCAGGTCATATACCATGAACAATCAAATAATTTTCGTTGACTCCTCTGTACAGGATCGTCAAAGCCTGCTCGACGGCATCGACAGCGCTAAAATTTTCATTTAAAATGAAAATTTTAGCGCTGTCGAGCAAATTACAAACGCCTTAGCCTCAGCCCAAGAATTATCATCCATTCACATTGTTTCTCACGGTAGCGACGGCACGCTATTTCTGGGCAACTCTCCCTTCAACAAAACAACCCTAGAAACCCACGCAGCCACCATAAAACAATGGGGTAAAGCCTTAAAAACTAACGCAGACATTCTCCTCTACGGATGTAATGTTGCCCAAACCGAACAAGGAAAAGCCTTCGTTAAACGCCTCAGTCAATTCACAAAAGCCAACGTTGCAGCATCCACTACTCCCACAGGAAATGCCAAATTAGGAGGAAACTGGAACTTAGAATTTATCAGCGGTAAAATTCAAGCCGCTTTAGCATTTTCTCCCGAAGTCACAGCCGCTTACAGCGGTATTTTAGGTAATGGCCCGGGAGGGGTAGATATAGTTACCGGTACACCGCTTCAAGTATGGCTAAAAGCCAACACCATTGCAGGTGCTAATGGTAGTGCTGTCACAACTTGGGCAGATTCATCAGGTGTCGGAAACAATGCCACAGGGACGGGTGCTACTCTTGTCACAAATGAAATTAATGGGCAATCCGTTGTTAAATTTGATGGCATTAATGTGTACTCAGTCGGGGGCGCAATTGCTAACCCCTATACTGTTTTAACTGTTTCTAAGCTAGATGGAGCTTCAAAACAACGGTTAATTTCTAGTGCGACTGCTGGCAATAATTGGTTGCTAGGATATCATAGCCTGGTTGCGCCTGCGGGAGAAGACCATTTTTTCGCGAATGGCTGGGTTTATCAGCCAAATACACCTTTTACAGGCGCTCCCATTATTTATACCGCAACAGGGACAGGTGCTCTTTCCACTCTTTACAGGAATGGCACTTCACTAGCAGCAAATAATGCTGGAGTCGCACCGCCACAAAAACTGGCTCTAGGTGGAGCAATTTTGACCGGCACTGTCACCCAACAATCTGATGGTAAAGTAGCAGAGGTCATTGCTTTTAATCGCGTCCTCAATGATGCTGAACGCACCCTGGCTGATAACTACCTGAGTGCCAAATACAATATTGCCCTAACCAGTGGAGACTACTATGCAGGCGATACAGCAGTAAATGGTGAGTACGACTGGAATGTAGCAGGCATTGGCAAAGAAGCCACCGGCAGCAACACGAATGGCAACACCACAGGCGGTTTAATCATAGATAATGGCACATTCCTGCAAGACAACGGCGACTATCTACTTGCCGGTCAAATAGAAACAACCAATGCCACCAATGTTACAACAGACCTTCCCACAGTTCCCAGCGCTAGTGGAATTAACCGTTTATCTCGCGTGTGGTATCTCGATAAAACTGATGTCAATACTAATGGTGGAACAGCCAACCTCACCTTCGACTTTTCCGACACAGGATTAGGTGGTACTCCTACTGGAAAATATCATCTATTATATCGTGCTGGAACAACAGGTGCTTTCGCTTACGTCAACAATGCCACTTTCACTACTAGCAGCACTTTCAGCATCGCTGGCGACCAAGTAACATTGAGTAATGTTAATGTCGGATTGCTCAATGATGGCTACTACACATTAGCCTCAAAAACTAACGATGTCCCCCTCCTCGACACCATCACTAACCCAACAGCAATTAACGAAGACGCAACCGAACAAACCATTACTCTCACAGGCATAAGTGATTTAGAAACCGCAACTAACGCCCTGACTCTCACAGCCATTTCCGCTAACACAGCCTTAACTGGTACGCCCACTATTACCAACAACAATGATGGCACAGCTACCCTCAAATACACTCCCACAGCCAACGCTAACGGCACTGCTAACATCAGCGTCACCGTCACAGATGCCGATGCTGGCACTGTCACTAAATCTTTTGATGTCACCGTCAACCCAGTCAACGACATTCCCAGCTTCAGCGCCACCAACCCCGTCGCAGTCAATCAAAATCCAGGGGCGCAAACCTTAACAAATTGGGCCACCTTCAGCCCTGGCGGGGGAACAGATGAAGCCACCCAAACAGCCACTTACACAGTTAGCAACATCAGCAATTCTGCATTATTTACCACAGCCCCAGCAGTAGACGCTGCCGGCAACCTCACCTACACCCCCGCCGCCACCGCCTCTGGCACCTCCACCTTTGATGTTGCAGTGCAAGATAGCGGCGGCACTGCTAACGGCGGAATCGATACCTCCACCAGCCAACCTTTCACCATCACCGTAAACCCCGCACCTACCATCACCAATGTCAGCATACCCGCGAACAAAACCTATGTAGCAGGAGAAAACCTCGACTTTACCGTTACCTTCAACGAAGCAGTCACCATCACCAACGGTGCCAACTTACCCATTACCCTAAATACTGGCGGTACCGTCAACGCGACTCTTAATGGTGATGGAGCATCAGCCACCACCCACAATTTCCGCTACAGTGTTGTTACCGGCAACCTAGATACTGACGGCATCACACTTGGCACAGCCTTAAGTTTACCGGCAGGTGCTACCATTCAAAATGCCAACAATGCTAGCGCTATTCTCACCTTCACCAACGCCAGCACCACAGGCATATTAATAGATGCTGTTGCCCCCAACACACCCATCTTCACAACTACCAGTGGCACAACTAACGATAGCACTCCAACGTTGGTAGGAACAGCAGAACCCAACAGTACCGTTAATATTTTACAAGGCACAACTGTTGTAGGTACTGCGATTGTAGATGCTTCAGGTAACTGGAGTTTTACTCCCACAACAGCTTTAGTTGATGGCAACTACCCCTTTACTGCCACAGCCACCGACGCGACAGGTAATACTTCTACTCCTTCGAGTGCCGTTAATTTGATAGTAGATACTACCGCACCGGCAGTACCTACTTTCACAACTACCAGT